>CALDTD010000063.1 GCA_937924345.1 uncultured Flavobacteriales bacterium
AGGTAGCATCACAATTTGTATAGGTTGTCAGGATAATTTTATAACGATAATTAGAACCAAACTTACCTACATATTCGTATCCTAAATTTCCTCCTATAAGGTGGCTAGCACTAGCGTTAAAAAAAGAAACTAAAGCTATTACGGTTAATAAAATATATTTCATACTTAATATTATTTGCTAACTATTATTTTATGTAATTGAGTCGAACCATTTACTAAGCCTACTTGAACTAAATAAGTTCCATCAGCATAATTGTTTAAATCTATCGTAGATGTTAAAGTATTATTATTGAAGTTGATTAATATTATTTCTTTACCTATTAAGTTAAAAACTGACACTCTTGACATTGCCACTCCTGACGATTGAATTGTTACCCTATTTTGGGTTGGGTTTGGATAGAGAGAAAGTAAAACCTCATCCAATTCGTTAACAGAAGAAATATCTACTTCTGACTCACTGATTTTTAAATAGTAGTCTTCTACTTGACCTCTAGTCAAATCGGTACACCCATCTAAACTACCTCCAACCTCATCAGAGAGAACACGCATTCTTAGTGCTGTATCCCAAACAACCCCAGAAGGTGGTATCGTTATATTTCCGGAAGGATTGTAGGCATTTAAAGACTCAAAAACTTGTTCAGAAGACTCAAAATCTCCATTATTATTAAAATCTACCCAAATTCTTGTGTCTTGTGGGTTCTGAGATCCCGTACGAATAGAAAAAGGGTAACTTAATCCACCTTCCACTGAATCGTTATATTGACAGGAATAATCTTGATAACCTTCTTCAGCTCCATCTGTAAAATTTTGAATCCCTCCATTATTAAAATCTACACTGTAGATTCCATAACCACAACAATGACCTAAAGTTTGCGGCATACATTGTGCAGCAACTAATTGGTCAGAAAAGTTAACATTGATCAAATTTGTTTGAGTAGATGTACTTGATCCGAACTGATTGGTAACTGTTAGCGAAACAGAGTAAACACCATCTGAGGTGTATACGTGAGTTGGATTTTGTTCGATTGAATTATTCCCATCACCAAAATCCCAAGACCAAGAAGTAGGAACATTAGTTGATAAATCTGAAAAATAAACCTCTCCGTCACAATTCATTAATGAACTTACACTAAATTCAGCAGTTGGAGGGTTTGGGTCTAATTCTACTATAATCGTATAATCTTCTGCTTGACCATAGGTAAGGTTAGTACAAGGCGTAGGTACAGCGTTTAGGTCATAATCAGCACTTACACGCATTCTTAAAGGTGTATTTAAAACCGCTACAGAAGAAATAGTTATATTACCTGTAGTGGTTAAAGTACTGGAATTTGTGATAATTCTTTCTGATGGCTCTTCAAACACCCCATTGTTATTATAATCGATCCATGCGGCACAATTATGAAATGTAGGAGTTGAATGTTCGATAGAAATTGGATAAGTTTGACCTGCAAAAACTGTAGTTTGAGAACAGGTATTATCGGTATAGCCTTCAGATGCATCTCCTGTTGTTTCATTTATTGTGTTAAAAGTAACATTCGTAATTCCAAAGCCCACTGATCCATCTTGAGTAATAGGTATACACGAGTTTGCAATAGGTGTAGGTGCATTTAAGCTAATCGAGATAAAATTGTTTTTAGTTTCGGTAGTATTCCCAAATTGATTGGTTGCTATTAATGATACAGAATAAGTCCCTGATGTAGTATAAGTATGAATAGGATTTTGAAGTGTGCTCGAACTTCCGTCTCCGAAATTCCAAAGCCAAGAAGTTGGATTCCCAGAGGACTGATCTAAAAAACCAATAGTACCGGAACATGATGTTACTGCACTAGAAGTAAAATCGGTTACAGGAGGAGTATTTGGAGCTACCCACTCAAAACGCATATTCGGACGATTGTTTGACGAAAAAAAGTTAAAATCATTTTGAGATATAGAACAAACTCCTTGTTCATCTCTTCTAACATAAAGCACGCTATTAAAACTTGTTGAAGAATAATAAACAGTTGCATTATTGGTATAACTACTATTATTGAAACAGGTTTCAATCAATAAATTTGAAACTCCATCCCAAGTAAAAGGCGTACTAAACGCGTGTGTGTTCCATCCATTAGTTTCTGTAAAACTTATTGTAGAAAAAACAGTAGTTAAACCTGTTTCAAAATCCTCAGAACTTCCATTCCAACTAGTTCTGCTAACTTCTTTAATACGAATTGTGAAGTTTTGTAATGCTATTCCATTAGCATTTTCAACATTGAAAGCTAAACTCGATATATCTCCTGCTGTAATTCCAATGCTATTTAATTCTGACGCTAATACAAGCATTTGATGTTTAGACCCCTCATACCAATTACCGTATGGCGTAGGGTAAGATGTTGTTCCATTTGAGTTAGTTCCTGAACCTAAAGTATACGTTTGAGCTGTAAAAAAAGTAGTAATTAATAATAAACTGAGAAGTAAAATTCTTTTCATAAGTGTGATTTTATCGATAAAAAGACGTTCTTTAAATAAAAAAGGTTGTTTACCAAAAATGATGCCTCTATTTAACTTAACCAAATGTAAATGTATACCAAAATGAGCTATTTAACCTTATTAGACTCATATTAATTAAGTTTAATTCAATATAACTTTCCTTTAAGAGGCATTATTTACACAAACTTTAATTAGTTTTGTAATCGAATTTTAAATTAAAAATTAAAACACAAATTAAAATGGCAGGTACTAGAACATTTACAATGCTTAAGCCTGATGCTGTTGAAGGTAACAACATCGGAAACATTCTTCAAATGATTACAGATGGAGGATTTAAAATTGTAGCGATGAAATTGAGACAATTAACTACAGAACAAGCGAAAGAATTTTATGCTGTACATAGCGAACGTCCTTTTTATGGAGAGCTGGTTGAGTATATGACTTCTGGACCAATTGTAGCTGCAGTTTTAGAAAAAGATAACGCTGTAGAAGACTTCAGAACTTTAATTGGTGCTACTAACCCAGCTGATGCTGCAGAAGGAACAATTAGAGCTAAATATGCTGAATCTATTGGTAGAAATGCTGTTCATGGTTCAGATAGCGATGATAACGCTAAAATTGAAAGTGAATTTCATTTTTCTTCTGATGAGTTTGTTGGATAATACTTACTTATACTCACAAAAAAGCGGTGCAACTATATAAGTTACACCGCTTTTTTTATATTAATTTATTTTGATACTACTGTTTGATACTATTGAATAACTAAACGTTGTGTTCCAATTCTATTTTCACTATTGATTACCACATTATAAATTCCAGCATCTAAGAAAGAAACATCAACTGTAAGTTGATTAAACCCTTCTCCCTTAAAGTCATTTGAATAAACAACTTTACCTTGTAAATCTTGAATTGTAATTGATGCGTTAATGGCTGTCAAGTTATCATATAAAAATGTTACTTGATCTTTAGCTGGATTTGGATATAATCCTACCTTAATTCCATTCGCTTCATCGATAGATACTGCAGATATCTTTTCTTTTGTAAAACTAATATCTCCAGAAGCACCACCTACATAATCTGTGAAAATGACTTGCCAAATATCACCTACTTTATCAGTAACAAAATAGCTCAAGTCCTCTTCTATATCGTAAGAAAAAGTACTCATGTTAAACGACTTCCAATCAGCTCCCATAACATTCATTGCTAATTCATCTGTAAAGTCTGGCCATTCTGCAGTGGTAACATCAGTATTTCTTGCCTCTCTTGTACTTACTTCTTTGCTTGTTAGCACTCCAGTAACACCATAATAAGCCTGTTGGAAAGTTTGAAACTCTTCGTATTTAGTCGCTACAAAATCCCAATCTGCTTTTGGAGGTTCTCTGTCTAATATAACGTCATTGTCTAATGAATAATAAAAATAATTTTTGTTAGAATAACCAGACAACGCAACAAACTTTTCTACCATATCAGAATTATCTATATTAGAATATTTAAAAGTATAACCGCCACTAGTTAATGACTTAACCCATATTTTCTTTAAGTCTCCTAATGAAGTTTTTACCACTAAAATAGAATCTCCAACTACAGTATTTACACCTGGATTGTAAACTCCCCATCCAAAGTCAAAAACATTTGAAGTCGCATTTGCATTAAACGCTCCTTTATCCCAATTTTCTACAGAATTATACAAACGCGGCCAATTATCCAAGTTTGCAGTATCTAATGTCATAAAATCGCTTGTATCACCGTCTGGGTAAGCGTAAACTTCAACACCTCCTGATCCATTTATACGGATATTGGCAACAAAAAGATCGATATTAAATGCTAAATCCCATCCTGTATTGGCTGACGTCTTTACTATTCCATTTTCTAAACTGTAATAAACAGAGTTAGCTCCCCCCGAAGTTGAGACAACATCCGATACTTGAGCGTTAAGTGAACAAACAGTCCACAAACTAATAACTGAAAGTAATATTTTTTTCATATTTTTTTATTTAATTTTTATAAAGATAAGTAGCAATTATAATAATGATTCTATGTTCTATTATTATTTATTTGTCAGATTTAAATCATTACTTTTCTGTGATTTTGACGTGACATTACTGTGACTTTTATAATTCTTGAAATTCGAACACAGGTGTCCCTTTATCGCCTTGATCGTTGTAAAAGTCTAAAAACCTCATTTTATAAAAAAAACCCTCAGTGGTTTTTATAATGTAAATGTTAGTTGTTAAAACTGTATAGTTATTCTGTGAAAAGTCAAACTCCTTCCAATCATATCCAATAGCATCAATGTTTGAACTAAAATTTAGTGACGATACATCTTCAAATGAAATTTGGTCATATTCCTTATTAAAAAACTCGGCTACTTGTACATTGTGCCTATTTAATACAACCCCAGTAACCAAGTATGGTTCATCTTCTAATTGCAGTTCTTGAAAAAAATCAAAATAATGAATATATTGAGTAAACTTGATATCCCAATCTGATTTTGGAGGCTGAATTTGTACAACTTTGTTACTTGTAATTGAGAAAGCTGTATTATTAACCTCATTATTTTTCTGTACAAAAACTTGCTGGTCATTAGTTCCGTCTAAATTAGCAATTCTAAAGCTATACTCATTCGAAGAGACACTATTGAAAACCACCTTAGAAAACCCTCTATGATCACCGAGAAAGTCAGTTCCTCTATCTATTACATAAATATAATTTCCAGATTGCCAATCGCCAATTGCTGTTGTATTTAAATTACCATCAGAAGAATCCCACTTCCAAGTCAAACCTACAGTGTCAGTTACTGAATTAAAACTTACATTTTCAACTCTTGCCGCAAACATTAAGTTAGAACTGTTTAGAAAGATGTGCTTTCCTTCTATGCCACTTTCAAAACCTAGATCCCAACTTGTCTTTAGATTTTCACTCACAAAAGTATTCGTCTTTAAATCAAAAAAGCTTTGCTTTCTGTAATCACTCCCCATCTCAAAAGAATTAATTACAGCTTCTCCAGGCACGTATTTCGCTACAGGTATTTCTTCTTTTTTACAAGAAAAAATAATTAAAATCAAAGAACTAAATAACAGCTTATTCATTTTCTACCTTTTTAGAATTCCATTTATTAATATTCACCTTTAGGCTGGCGAAATAGGTTCTTCCCATTCCCACTACTATATTACCTGTATTAGAAGAATGAATTCCACCACTAGAAGCGGAAGCTCCTACATTTTTAACGTTAAAAATGTTTTTTGTCCCAATAGAAACGTCAATTTGTTTTTTAAACATCTTTTTAGAAATAGTTGCGTCTGCAGTATGGTAAGCATTTATAAAGTTTGTTGATATTTCTCCTACCTCATTCTGAATAACATTTGGCAACGCTCCTTGATATTTGTAAAATAAAGCTAGTGTTAATGCCTGTTTTTTTATTTCATACAAAAAGCTACTTCTTACCTCAGGACTATAACTAAAAGAAGGTGCATTCTCACTATTTATTGTATTTGAACGACCAATGTATGATCCTCCAATGTTTAACTTATAATGTTTGTAACCTAATTGAAAATCTACTTGTGTTCCTATTGATTGAAAAGTTCCAATATTAACATAAGTAAAAGCTGTACCATCGGTCTGGGCCAACGTAATTTGGTCTTTTATCGAATTATAAAACCCACCTAGTTCTGACTTGAAAATTAAATTATCACGTAAAACATTGTATCCCAAGTTTACATTATAGTTTGAAGAAGTTTCTGCTTTCAAATCGGTTGAACCTACAATATTATGATTAATATCTACAAAGTTAAAATACAATTCTTTAAGCGATGGGGCTCTAAAACCTCTAGCATAAGAGGCCCTTACACTATATTTATTTTTACCAAACTTTACGTTTAATGATGGTAATAATGGAGTACTATAACTTGTGTTATAGGCATAACGTATACCTGGTCTAACAATCACATTTTCTGACAAATTTATTTCTGAACTGGCAAAGGCTGCGTAATCTCCTTGTGTTTGTTTATTACCTTCAATTCTTAGCCCCTTAGCCTCCTCTATATTAATTTCGTACCCTAACTGATAATTAAACTTTGAACTATCTTTTTGACTTAAATAAGAAGCTCTTGATAAAAATTGATTAAACAAAGAAGTATCCTGATCTCCTTTATTCTCTGTTATTTGCCTTTCTAATGTTGTTAGATCTGTAAAATAGGTATTCTTTATGCGCTGAAAGTGATTAAAAGAGGCTAAGAAATTAATGCTATTATTCTTCCCTTTTCTGTTTATGAAAAGAGCATTATCTATTCTGGAAGTAAAATAATCGTCGTCAAACGCAGTTTCTTGATAAGGCGCTCTTGGGTAACCTCTATTCCAAATTGTTTCTTGAAACAAATCTCCTTTATATTTTACCTTAGTCTTCTTAAATAATCTTCCTATTTGAATTCCTCCGAAAAACTGCTCCTTTGGTTTCCATGTTTTAAAACGAGAAGAATCTGCATTTGGAGTTGGGTTTCTAAACATTGGATCTCCATCGTTCCAGCCATCAAAATAATTTCTACCCCCTGTAATTAATAGCTCATTATTATTCTTATTTATAGCAACTTTACCGGTAGCATTATACTTACCAGAATTCTCGTAATATGTGCTTCCACCAACTGACACCTGACCTTTTTTTGTGGTTTTAGTGATTAAGTTAATGGCACCCGCTAACGCATTTGTACCATAATTAACAGACAAAGGACCTTTAACAATTTCTACTCTTTCTATATTGTCTAAATTAATTTGTGATAAATCTATATTACCATTTAAACGCCCAACTACAGGTATTCCATCTATCAAAATTTTTACATTTTGGCCAGAAAGACCTTGCAAACTAACACCACTTCCTAGAATATTATCTTGCTCTATGCGAATCCCTATACTATTGCTCAGTACATCTTGCAAGTTAACCGCACCCATAGCGTCAATTTTTTTGCGGTCGATAATTTCTATTTTATGAACTGCTTTTTCTGGACTATTGGCAGAATATTGAGCAGTAACGACCACTTGATTTAGCATTACATTACTTTCTTCTAATTGAAAGCTATAAGTATTACCTCCAATAACGGAATAGTAACTTGTTTCAAAACCAATAAAGCTTAATTTCACATCAAAAATTTGGTTAATCGCGACTTCATCTTCTGTAAAAGAAACAACACCTTCTTTGTTAGTTAACTGCATTGCAACTTCTTCCCCAACTTTATTAATAACCATAACATGAGCAGAAGGAATAGGTCTTTTTTGATTGTCTAATATATTTATTTTTGTCTGAGCAAAAGTACTACTCAACACCACAAAAAATAAAACTAAAAAAGTGATTAAAAAATTCATCCAAAACCTTTGCACAAATATAAAAACCAGAGCTTTTTGTTTTGTCATACAGATGTAAGATTGGACTAATTACCTACATTTATTTTAAAAAAAAACACCCGTATTACTAAAGAAACACATGAGTCTTTTTACGAGCAAATAGATTCTTTAATATATAAAAAGCTCTTTATTCATCCACCAGACCATTTTATTGATATAAAATCTTTATCAGTAAGTAACTGAATCACTCAAAAAAATTCAATTTTTCTTATTGATATTTTTAATTGAACATTTCTAACAATTAAAATCTCCAGCTGAAACCTAAACTTGGTAAAATAGGTAATTGAAAAACTTTTCTGTTCGCAACAGGTTCTACATAGAAAATATTTTGTCTACTGTAAGAATTTGTTACACTTCCAGTTATTTCTATTACGCTATTCTCTTTTAGTTCAAACCTTCTTTTTACTGCTAAATCTAAACGATGATAAGCTGAAAGCCTTCCTTCATTTAACGGTCCGTAAACAATATCTACATTGTCTGAATTTGCTGTTGTATAATCTGCTCCTATTCCACCTTGATTAAAATTGGCAAATTGGGTGTATCCTTGAATTTGTGTAAACGGCAATCCTGAACCAAAATTCCAACGGGCATTTAATTCCCAATTTTTATCTTCTCCAAACAAATAAGTACCAACTAAGTTTATGTTATGTCTTCTATCAAATACTGGAGCATAAGTTTTTGTACCATCCCATCTGGTTACTTTTCCTAAAGAATAAACTGCCCATAAATAAAAACGATCGTCTGTATATTTTACTACTACGTCAACTCCATAAGCGTCTCCTGTTTCTATTATAAAATCTTTCTTTAATACATCTGGAAAATCATTCGGTTCATCATTGTATATTTTATTACGATTTAAATTGCTTAACTGTGTAAACCACTTGTAATATCCTTCTACATTTAACGACCAATTTTTTGCTAAATCATACTCGCCTCCAAGAATTGCATGTGTAGCTTTCTGCAATTTATGTGTAACTGGTTTTTCTGTACCGTCTTCCTGTATTACTTCTTCTTGTAAATTATCTGGTCCAGATAAGAAACCATAAAATAAATTAACGATATCTCTATCAGATACAGCACTAATTAAATTTTGTGAGTACAAGCCACTCGCAAATTTTATTCTAAACTTTTCATTAGCGTTGAATTTTATTCCTAATCTTGGTTCTGGAGATACATCTCCTAAAGAAGCATAATATTGCATTCTAAAACCAGGATTAACAACAAAACGATTTCTTACAATTTTATAATCAATATAACCAGATAATTCTGTGGTATTATCAACCTGTTGTATTAACCTTCCTACAGAATTTCTAAAATTAAAATCTGTTTTAAACCCATTAATTTCAACTCCATACTTAATCTCGTCATCATTTTTAAAATATTTAAAATCAAAACCTAATGTAAAGTTGTTCACTTGACTATTTCTCCCTTTAGATGTATCTACAAGATTAGTAAATGGATCTGTTTCTGCTAAAGAAATTTTATAATCAGAGATATTAAAACGGCCTTCAACCAAAACTGGAGAGGCAGCAGGAACCATTACAAAGTTTGCTCCAGCCCCATAAGAATCCCATCTTAAATCTAACAATTCTTTCCACTTTACTTTATCACTAAAATTATAACCAAAAAAGTTTGCCTTACTTCCGTTTTCACCATTTATAGAAACTTTCCCATATAAATCGGTATAATTAAATGGTAGCCCGGCAGTATCTACATAAGAATAAAACAATTTAGAAGTTTGTTCTAAATAAGAGGTTTTTCCAGATAGGACATAAGAGATTGTTGAACCTCCTGTTTCTTTTCTTTTCTTTATAGGCCCTTCCAATGTTAGTTTAGATCCAAAAGGATTTACTGCTACTCTTCCAGTAAACTTTTGTTTATTTCCATCTTTAGTTGTTATATCCATAACCGAAGAAATTCGCCCACCATACTGTGCTCCAAAACCACCTGTATAAATATCTGCATTACGTATAATTTCGGTATCAAAAACAGAGAAAAAGCCAATAGAGTGAAATGGATTATAAACCACCATTCCATCTAATAAAACTTTATTTTGAACTGGCGAACCACCTCTTACGTACATTTGTCCTCCTTGATCTCCTGTACTAACAACACCTGGAACTGTTTGGAAATAAGTTGCTATATCAGCTTCACCACCAATAGATGGAACCGCTTGAATTTCTTTTTTTGTCGCTTTAATCATCGACATTTTAACCTGCTTCTTTGCTTCTTGTCCTTCTGCAGTAACTTCTACTTCACCAAGCAATTTATCATTTTCTTCTACATAAATATTTTGAGAGGTAATCTTCCCTTTGGTAACTGAAACAGGAACTTCTTTGGTTGTATATGAAATATTGGTGACTTCTAAAACAATATTTCCTACAGGAGCACTTGCAATTTGATAAAAACCATTAACATCGGTAGGAGCTCCAATACCTGTTCCTTTTACCTTAACATTTGTAAAAATTACAGGTTCGCCAGTTGCTTTATCATAAACAAACCCTCTAACCACACCTGTTTCTTGTGCAAAACTAAAAGCAGAACATAAAAATGTAATCATTAGAAAAGAAAACGTCTTCTGTGTACTTTGAAAAACAAAATTATTCATCTTTCAAAAGTACAAATATCTATTCTTGTTTTAAGAAAAAGATTAAAAAACTATTGTAAGGTTGATTAAGCTATACAAAAGGATATAATTAATCGAACTTAATTGCTTTTACAGGAGTAATTTTTGTAACAATGTAAGATGGGAGTACTAATGCTAAATAGCACACAATAAAAGCTCCAATATTTACTAATAAAATAACTGAAAAAGGAAAACCCATTGGTACCACACTTACATAATAGTTTTCTTGAGGCAAACGAATAATATGAAAATAGTTTTGTAATAAAATTACAGTAATTGCGAGCAAATTCCCATACAACACACCTTTAGAGATAAGGTATGCTCCATTATAAATAAATACTTTTCTAACACTCCAATTTGTAGTACCAAAAGCTTTTAAAACCCCAATCATTTGAGTTTTTTCTAAAATTAAAACCATAAGCGCAGAAGTCATGTTAATTATTGCCACCAAAATCATTAAACCTATAATAATGTAAACATTCATATCTAACATAGCTAACCAGTTAAAAATCTCTTCGTTTTGCTCTACAATAGTTGTAACATTAAATTGCGGACCAACATGACTTGCAACAATGTCTGCTCCATTTCCCAATTGTTCAAACTCTTTAAATAGAACTTCAATCCCCCCACTGTAATATTTACCACTTCCGCCAGAAGTTCTAAGTGTAGTTGTAAAGTTAGTATTACCACGTATAAAATTTGTTGTCGAGTCATTCAGGTAATCTATTTTAAAAGCCGAATTTTCGTCTTCGCAATTGCAAACTAAGTCAGCTCTATTATTTACTTTGATTGTTAACCAAGCTGTATCTGCAACAGTTCTTTGCTCTTCTGGTGCTAAATAACCATTCGATTCAAAATCTGAAGCAACCAATTCTATAACACTATCTTTTAATGGACATAAGATTTTCTTAGCTTCTACCCCAAAGCTTTCTCCGTTCCAACTGTAACGATAATTTTTATTCCCGCCAAAAACCTTCGCTTCTAGAACAATAAAACCATGCTGACAATTTTCTTGTACTGATAAATAAGTTTCAATTCCCCATTCATTTAGCTTCCGAACATGATTAATATCAATAAAACAAAATTGCTTATCAAAATCTTCTAATCCTGTTTCATAAATTCCTGCAACTATTAGGTTTCGTTGCTTTGGACCTTCTTGTTTCACAAAAAAAGTAGAGACTTTATCGTTAATTTCTAATTGTAATTTCTGGGCAATATATTTTGAAACTAAAATACTATCACTCGCTTCATTATTATTGTAAATAGGAATCACACCTTGTTTTAAATGTTTTTCAAAAAAACTAGTATTAAAATCATCTCCTACTCCCTTAAACACAACCCCTTGAATATCTCTAATAGCTTCGCCATTTTCACTTTCAGAACTACTTATTTTGGCTTGCATAATTGCTGGCTTATAAGCAAATATTTGTACTCCATTTACTTCCTCTTCGAAAGAAATACCAGCTGTATCAATATTACGAATCAATAATGGGCTAGATTCAAAAGAGGTATTATTGTAAGAACTTGAGATTTGAACATGCGAACCAAAACCGACAATTTTATCTCGAACTTCTTTCTGAAAACCAGAAGCAATAGATATAGAAAGAATCATTACTGCAATACCCAAAGTAATACCTGCTATTGCCAGAAAAACAATCGGCTTAGAAACCTTTTTATTGGCTCCACCTTTTTCTAGCATTCTTTTTGCTATGTATAATTCTGTATTCAATCGATTTCTTTTTTGAAATTCAAAAATAGATAAAACAAGTGTATTTATGTCATTAAATTAGCTTAGGCTTAATAACCAAGAACAACAAAGTAGATTTTATCATTACTTTTGAATAAGATTATAATTATACAACCAATTATGAACCATATTATAACATTACTTTTTCTAGGGCTTGCGTTTATAACCTTTGGCCAAATAAAAACTGGTGCAGATCAAACAGAACAATACCTTTCGTTACTAAAAGGAAAAAACATTGCTGTGGTCGCCAACCAAACCTCTACAATCAAGACTACTCACCTAGTAGATTCATTGATCAGTTTAGGCCTAAACATTACAAAAGTTTTTGCTCCAGAACATGGCTTTAGAGGCAACGCAGATGCTGGAGAGAAAGTTACTGATGGAAAAGACAAAAAAACTGGCATTCCTATTTTATCTTTATATGGGAAGAAAAACAGAAAACCCTCTGAGGAAAGACTTGCAGGTGTTGAACTTGTAATTTTTGACATTCAAGATGTTGGTGCTCGATTTTACACATATATAAGCACTATGCATTATGTAATGGAAGCATGTGCAGAAAATAATATTCCATTAGTACTATTAGATCGACCTAACCCAAACGGTTTTTATGTAGATGGTCCTATTTTAGAAGCTAGTCAGAAATCTTTTATAGGAATGCATCCTGTTCCTATAGTACATGGAATGACCATAGCAGAATATGCGCAAATGATTAATGGAGAAAAATGGCTAGCGAATGGGGTTCAATGTAAATTAGAAATTATTAAGTGTAAAAATTATTCCCATAAAGATAAATACCTATTACCTATTGCTCCTTCTCCAAATTTACCGAATATGACGAGTATTTATCTTTACCCATCGCTCTGTTTATTTGAAGGAACGAATGTAAGTATTGGTAGAGGAACAGCAACTCCTTTTCAGGTTTTTGGTTCTCCATATATAAACAAAACAAGTTTTAGTTTTACTCCAACTCCTTCTTTTGGTGCTAAACATCCCAAACATGAAGGTCAAGTTTGTAATGGTTATGACCTAACCTCTTTTGGGAATAATTTTATGCCTGATATGGGTGCGCTCTATTTACACTGGCTAATTAGTATGTATCATCAATCAAGTAACCAAGATGACTTTTTTAGAAAAGATGGTTTCTTTAATTTACTAACTGGTAATAAAACAGTAAAACAAGATATTA
>CALDTD010000064.1 GCA_937924345.1 uncultured Flavobacteriales bacterium
AGCATCTAAATTTAATACTAATGTATTTTTTAGCTTTCCAGCAATAATTTCGCATTTAGCTCTATCCCGTTCAACTAAAATAACATTATATTTTTTTTCTAATAATTGAGCTGTCATTATACCTATATTACTGGCTCCCAAAATCATAACGTTTTTAATTTCGAAACAGGTTCTACCACAAATTTCAATTACTCGATTGATACATTGCGGAGGTGAAACAAAATAGAGAATATCATTTGCTTTTATATAAGTTTCGCTATTTACAATATAGGTTTCATCGTTTCGATGTAATGCTATAGGTTTAAAATCTAAATTTGGATTTAAATACGAGCTTTCTTCAACTGTTTTGTTGACTAATGGAGATGCAGCACCGATTGTAATTCCAAATACTGATAATTTTCCACCATCAAATTCCAAGTCATCTGTAAAAACAGAATTGTTTAGTAATAAATCAATTTCTTTGGTAATTAAATCTACTGGAGAGATAAGTGTATCTACCCCTAAATTATTGTACATTGTCTTTAGTTCATTATTAAGAATGTCTAAATCATTAATTCTTGCAATAGTTTGTTTAGCTCCAAACTTTTTCGCTAGAATACAAACTAAAAGATTTGTTTCTTCAGAAGATGTAACAGAAATTAATAAGTCGCAACTAGAAACTTTAGCTTGCATTAAAATATCTAGAGATTTTGCATCACCACAAATTGTAAATACATCTATATGCGCTGCAACATACTGTAACCTTTCCTCATTTTCATCTATGATATAAATATCTTTAGACTCACTTGCCATAAGTTTTGCTAAATGATAACCAACTTCACCAGCCCCAGTAATTACTATTTTCATATTTTAATACAATGTATTGTTGTGTGACAAATATAACTATCCTCCAATTATTGTTAAGCAATTAGCACTTTAAAAAGACAAAAAAACATGAAAAAAATTGTTTTCAACAACCGATTCTCGTTCGTTAATAACCTTTTGCTAGTTTAGTTTATAAATACATTTTATTTTTTAAAAAAAATGTTAGTTTTGTGAGTATTGATTTTAAATAAAAGATATTATGTTAGAACAGTTAGGGGTATTTGCTAAAAAATACATGTTCCCATTAATTATAATTGCTACAGGAATTATTTTAATTATAATTGGATTAATACCATCAAATATTCCTGTTCAGGTTAAAAACCCAGATACTGGAGAAATTAAAGAAGGGATAACAGTTATTAAGCAAAATAAAGATTTCTTACTAGGAAGTATTGCTATTTTAATTGCTGGTATTATAACATTATTATATACACTTGAAGTTATAAATAAGGCTGTTAACGCTATGTTATTAGTCTTGTTATTTGGTACAACTGGCTTCTTCGCTTATAAATCTTATAAATCTGTACAAAAGACCATAGCAATGAATAATGCTAAGGAAGATTGGGATAATTTCACCAAACAATCTTTATCAGATATTAGAGATGTTCAGTTAGCATATAAAAAGAAGTATGGTTTTTATGCTTTTGATTATGAAGAATTAAAGCGTTTCTTAAAAGAAGACAAGGTTATGGATATTATTATTGATGGAGATATTCCTGATAGAAGAATAACAGATGAAGAAGGGAAAATTTTAGGTTACAATAAGCTTAAAGACGAAGAAAAGTACAACGATATTGATGAAGAAGAAGCAGTAAAGTTAGGTATTATTGAAATCGATACACTTTGGTATCCTGTAATGGAGGTAATGTACACTGGAGAGCAAGCTCAAAAAAATAATGAAGGTCGATTATACCCTTTTGAAATAGAAAGTCTTGGTAAAATTGTTGATGTTGAAAGTGTTAATAAATTAACAAAAGGTAAACAATCAAGAGCGAGTAAAATCCAAGCTTTAAAGACAGATATGTATCCTTTATACGCAGATACAATTAGAGAAGAAGAAGATTTAATTTCCCACCTTTACATATATGATCCAATTCCTTACGATCCTTTTGTAAAGAAAGATACATTAAGTATTGGGTCTAAAACAGAACCAAAGACTAACGGTAGCTGGGCTGAAAAGTAATCGAATAAATTATTAATATTACAAATCCCTTTTGTTGTTCGCAATAAAAGGGATTTTTGGTAAATGGAAGAATTAAAAAACATAGAGCTAAATACTGTGCAGCAAAAGTCAGTTATCTTTCTTATCACTAAAGCTATTTGTTTTGCTATTGTTATTAATGATGAAACAAATGAAGTAGTAGTTTTAAAAAAAGAAAAACAAACAATTGATTTTAACCTTTCATCTTTTGATTTTAATAACGTTCAGGCTTTTCTACTTTCAGATCAATTTACCCTTATACCAACATCAATATTTAATCCTAAGAATATTGAAGCTTATTTAGATTATACATCAGAGGTTGAAGACGCTAACTATATAGAGTTTGATGAAGTGAAGGCTAGAAAGTTAAATCTAGTTTGGAGTTTAAAGCAAAAATTAAAGTCTGATTTGGTTACTTCTTATCCAAATATTCAAATAAAAAATTTGTTGGCTCGGTTTATAGAGCGTAATGAATTAGGTGTGACGATTAATTCTTTATTTCTCGAAAGTCAATTGGTAATTTCAGTTTTGAAAGATGGTGAACTACAACTTGTAAATGCTTTTAAAGTTAACAATGCTGAAGATGCGCTCTATTATCATTTGTTAGTATTACAACACCTAAATTTACCAGAAGAAAAAGTTAATATAAAAACTGGAGGTTTTTTCGATGAAGAAAAACAGTTTCAACTATTACTAGATCAATATTTTTCCACAGTAAATGGATACAACAATTCGCCAGTAGATTTTTCTGAAGCTGGATTTTTAAAAACAATTCAATATTTATTTAACGCAAAATGAGAATAATAAGAGGGAAATATAAGGGAAAGCGTTTAACGGCTCCCAAGGTTATTAAAGCCAGACCAACAACCGACTTTGCAAAAGAAGCGTTATTTAATGTTTTAGAAAACGATTATGATTTTGAAGGGCTAGAGGTAATGGATTTGTTTGCAGGAATTGGAAGTATCTCTTTGGAGTTTGCCTCAAGAGGAGCAAAGCGTGTTGATGCAGTAGATATTGCATTACAAAGCATTAAATATATAAATAAGATAGGTAGTGAATTGGAATTACCAATTAGAGGTTTTAAAT
>CALDTD010000065.1 GCA_937924345.1 uncultured Flavobacteriales bacterium
CAAAAAAGTACAAAATTCAACCACAGGCAATTGAACAGAAAATTGATTTTAGTGTTCCCGAAACAAAAGCTATGTTGGCTTTATACTTAGCAATGCCCGAAATTGATAATGATAGGCGTTCTATTAAAATCAAAGGGGGAATACGTCAAGCCTATAAACAAGGTAGATACATTCGTGTTGCTCCCTATGGATATAAAAATACAAGAGACGAGCAGAATAAGCCCATTATTGTTCCGCATGAGGTAAACGCTCCATTAATTCAATATGCTTTTGATGCTTATTCAAATGGTGTAACTCAAGCAGAAATATTACATGTCCTAAAATCGAAAGGACTGCGAATTTCGAAAAGTAATTTTTGTGAGATTCTAAGACGTGTCGTTTATATTGGAAAAATAGTAGTTCCTGCTAATGATGAAGAACCTATGCAAATTGTAGAAGGAATCCATTCAGGGTTAGTTACTGAAGAGCTTTTTTACAAAGTTCAATATATGTTGAGTGATAAAGCTAAAATTAAAAAAGGGGCTAAATTCAAAAAACTTAGACCTGAGTTACCATTAAGAGGGCATTTAACATGTACCAAATGTGGAGAATTCTTAACAGGGAGTGCTTCAAGAGGAAAAATGGGTAAACGTTACTTTTATTATCACTGTAATCATTGTAGAAAAGAAAGATATAGAACAGATTTAATTCATTCTGTTTTTGATAATGTATTAAAGTCATTCTCATCTACTGTAGATGCCAAGAAATTATATGAGCTTATGGTAAAACAATTATTAGTTTCAAATGGCAATACACATAAATCAAATAACAGCAATGCAAAGGTTAAAATTGGGAAACTAAAAGAGCGATTAGAGAATCTTCAAGACTTATTGGTTGATGGTACAGTTTCGTCCTCAGATTACAAGAAAATGAAGTCCAGATACGAGAATGAATTATATGAATTAAAGGGTAAAAACACCTCAATTAAGGTAAATCAGACGAATTACAAAGGATTTATAAAATCAGGAATTAGTCTGTTAGAAAACCTAGTAAAAACGTACGATACAGCATCAATGAGACTAAAAAACAGGTTGCTAAGTTCGATATTCAAAAATAAATTATCGTTTGACGGAAAAAATTGTCGAACTCCCGAATTGAATCAAGCCGTTTTGCTGATCTTCAATATTGACGGGCTATACAGAGGTTCAAAAAAAGAACAAGCACGTCAAAAAACGTGCTTGTTCGGTGGTGTGGAGTCGGAGGGTTTCGAACCCTCGTCCAAACAAGGCTCACAAGAGCTTTCTACATGTTTATTTTCTCAAGTTTTTTCGTCAAAAAAGCCGGTGAGAAACCCCCAACTTTAAAGCTTATTCTTTATTAATTTCGGATAAGCATAAAGACACTACTTATCCTAGTTCATACCAACGAACCCATATAATTATAATCGATGAACGGGAATTATAATCAGGGTACTTGTCGGCTATCTTATAGCTCGATTAAGCTCAATCACATATCGTGATTAGGCAGCAAGTGCGTAGTTGTTTTCTCCAATTAAGAGATTGAGAATTTTAATTAAGGAGATATATTCACAAAACTCCACATGCTTACAAAAATGATACGCTTGCTGTCAAATCCAAAAACGACCCCATTTGTTTACTACTGTAAAAGTAACGAAGAATTTGGTTTAGACAAATGATAAACTAATAAAAGAAGTTAATTTATTTTAATTGGTTCTCCTAAGAACTTAGGATTAACTCCAAATAATAAGTCTAGTAACATTTTTACTCGTGCGAACTTTTCCCGTATTTGAGTTTTTATTCCATACTTAGTACTTACACCTTTAGCATTAAAAGCAACAACATCATAGTCATAACTTTCTGCTAAGAAAATAGCACGTTCATTATGAAATTGTTGAGAAATTATAGTAAACTTTTTTTGGCCAAAAATTTTATCGGCTCTAACTATTGAATCTAAAGTTCTAAAACCAGCATAATCAAGGAATATAACCGATTTAGGAACACCGCCAGCGATTAAATCATCTCTCATTTGAGTAGGTTCATCATAGTTTTTATTTCCATTATCTCCAGAGACTATAAAGATAGATACTTTTCCAGTTTTATATAGCGCTAAAGCAGCATCAATTCTGTATTTATAATAGTAATTGATCTTTCCATTTCTGTTAAACTTGCTTGTCCCTAAAACTAAGCCTACTTTATTTTTGGGAATATTTTTAATGTCACCATATGTTTTTGTTTTAGCGTTGTTTTTTACCCAGAAATCTGCTCCAAAAAGAGCGAGTAAAATAAATAAAAAGAAAATTAAAGATAATTTGAATATTTTACTCATTTCGCTGTCTATTGACTTCATACATAACAACTGAGGCAGACACGGCCACATTCAAAGATTCAATGGTCCCGTACATTGGTATTTTGACTCTATTATCACACATTTTTAAATACTCTGGAGAAACACCATTTTCTTCAGATCCCATTATAATTGCAACTGCTTCTTTTAAAGTAGTTTTAGAAAGTAGATTGTCTGTTTTTTCAGTACACCCCACAACGGATACGCCATAATCTTTTAAGTATTGAATGGTCTCTTTTAAATTATGTTCGATACAAATTGGAATTTTATTTAATGCTCCAGCTGAAGTTTTAACTGCGTCTGCTGTAACCAATGCAGAACCTCTTGAAGGTAAAATAATTGCATGAACGCCATTACATTCTGCGCTTCTTGCTATTGAACCTAAATTTCTTACATCTGTTACTCGATCCAAAATATAAATAAATGGAGATTCTCCTTTTTCATAAATTAAAGGGAGAACTTGGTCTAGGGGTTGGTATTCTATTGGAGAGATAAAAGCTATAGCCCCTTGGTGATTTTTTCTCGTTATACGATCCATTTTTTGAGAAGGTACAGTTTGAGTAATAATTTTTTCGCCGCGTAAAACCTCCTTTAATTCTGCCATTAAATCGCTTTTTACTCCATTTTGGATTAGGATTTTATTTATAGTTCGATTTGCTTCTATGGCTTCTATAATGGCTCTTATTCCAAAGATGAAATCAGTATTATTCTTATTGGGTTTATTATGGTGCATGTTAACTCTGTTTATAGTTGTTTGAGTTTAATAGCTGAAGCTTATTGCGAACCTGCTATATTTAAATTTCAAATTTAGGCATTTGATTTGGTACGGTAATAGTCAATCGAATCTAGTATAAGATGATTTTCTACTTTCTGATTAATAATAGCATTTCCGATACCTGAGAGAAGCGTAAAGTTGATACTGTCTTCTTCATTTTTTTTATCTTGCTGCATTAGCTCGATTAGTGCAGCTTTATTATTTGAAATATTATGATTTTTAAAAATTGATAACACTAAATTTGAGATTTCTTCAAGTTCATTTATATCTAATAATCCTTTTTTGAAAGAAATATAGCATTCGCAGATTATTCCAATAGCTACGGCTTCACCATGTAATAATATCTCACCTTCTTGTAAAGCAAGGCTCTCTATCGCATGTCCAATTGTGTGACCAAAATTTAGTTTCTTACGCTCAGCTTTTTCAAATGGATCTATCACAACAATATTATTCTTTATTGTTATTGATTGAACAATGATGTCATTCCAATTCCATTGATTATAGGGTATTGACACTAGAGTTTGCCAATAGTCCTTATTTGCTATTAAACTGTGTTTTAAGATTTCGCCTATACCAGCTATAAGTTCTCTTTTTGGAAGCGTTTCTAGGAAAGTGACATCACAAAAAACATGTTTAGCTTCTTTAAAAAGTCCAATGTTATTTTTTAAATGATTAAAGTTAATTCCTGTTTTTCCACCAACAGAGGCATCAATCATGCTTAGCAATGAAGTGGGAATGTTTATAAAGTCAATACCTCTTTTAAAAGTGCTTGCAGCAAAACCGCCTAAATCACAAATTACACCACCTCCAAGGTTTATTAGCAAATCATTTCTTTTTATTTTATACTGAAGTAATTGAGACCAAACAAACTCGCAAGTTTTTAGATTTTTTTCTGCTTCTCCACTTTTTATTTCAATTATATTTAAAATTCGATCATCAATTATACTTTTAATCTTAGTCAGTCCAACTTTTGTATTCTCATCTACTAGAATTACAATATTGTTATAATTAGCGATTAAATTAGAAAATGAACTCTCTTCAAGTAATCCTATTGAGACTTGAGAATTGATAGTGTCAATTACTTTCATTAAGTTAAGGATTTATTTGGTGAACACTATTATTGCGTTCGTCAATATGATCTTTTACAATCTTAATTTTCATAGCAATTTGTCTTGCAAACGGATCTTTTTTCTCTAACCAAAACAACGCATTTTTGTCACCTTGTACAGCAAGTGCCATAAATTTTAAAATATCTAAGTTATAATTGTGTAACCACGTTAATGCTGTTTGGTCTTCTTCGCATGCTTTTATTAATGCTGCCAAATGCGGAAAACCATTACTTACAAGCCATTTTACAGATTTAACATCGTTGCGTAATGCAAAACAAAAAACACCAAGTTCTTTATATCCGTTTTTAATTAAGAAGTCTCTTATTTTTGCATTTCCACCAATTGCTTCTCCCCAAGCCACCAGTATTTTATTGCTATAATTTAGTGGTTTTATTTTTGCTTCAACCAGTTGAATTTGCTTCTTGTTCTTATCTTTTTTACGATTAAAAAACATAGTAGAGAGTTTTAGGTTTACTTACTTTATAAAGATAATGAATTTACTTAGATTACTTTTAACGCTTCAACATTAACATATAATTTCAAGTAGAAGTTTATAGTCAGGTTTTAATGTTAGAATTCAAATACGATAAAATGGTACAGGAATTACTTTCCAGCCCCTTTTAGTACAATTAAGACCGTATAAATAAGAATTTTAAAATCTAATGCAAGTGAACGGTTTTCTACGTAAAGAATGTCGTACTTTAAACGTTCAATCATTTCCGTAACATTTTCTGCATACCCGTATTTTACTTGCCCCCAGGAGGTTATGCCAGGTTTTACTTTTTGTAAATGTTGATAGTGAGGAGCTTTTTCAATTATTTTGTTTATAAAATATTGACGTTCTGGTCTTGGGCCAACTAAAGACATGTCTCCTTTCAATACATTAAAAAATTGGGGGACTTCATCTAGCCTAGATTTACGCATGAATTTACCGATGCCTGTTATTCTTTTGTCGGATGAACTAGAAAGTTGAGGGCCATCTTTTTCTGCGTTAGTTACCATTGATCGGAATTTATAAATCATAAATGGCTTTCCTTTTAAACCAATTCTCTCTTGCTTAAAAAAAACAGTTCCTTTTGATGTAGATTTAATAATTATAGAAAGTATCACGAAAACCGGGGATAGGAGAATCAATGCTAATATAGAAGCAAAAATATCTATAAAACGTTTGATATTTTCTTGCCATACAGGCATTTTATGTGGATTAACTTCAATCAGTAAAGCTCCAAAAATTGCTGTCAGTTTTACAGACCCGGTTAAGATATCATACATGTCGGGGATTATTTTTATTGAAACATCACATTGGTTTAAATCGTTAATAATCCGCTTTAGGTTTTCGTGTTCTGAGGACTCTATGGCAATAATTATTTCTTCAATATTATAGGTCGCAATAATCTCTTTAATATTATCATATTTACCAAAATATTCAATAGGAGCTTTTAAGAGTGCTCTATCTACTCCGTTCGTACTTAAAAAACCTTTAAAAAGATAACCTGGGTTTTTCTTAAGTTGTGTTATTTCGTTATAGATTGCTAATGCATTTTCGTTTCCACCTATTATAAGTGTCGGAAAGCCTAGATCTCCATTGTGAATTTTTCTTACAATGTTAGAAGTAATAATTAATCTAGGGGTAATAGTAAGTATAAAATGAAAGGAAAATAATGCTGTTAAAGCTAAATAATAATCTCGATAGCTTTCTATTGCATCATCAAGTATCAATAAAAAGAATATGGCTAAACAACC
>CALDTD010000066.1 GCA_937924345.1 uncultured Flavobacteriales bacterium
TAGCTATGAGTGGATTGGGGAATCAAGTTTAACATCTACAATTAATAATTTATGTAAAGGAACATACACAGTGGAAGTAACAGACCTTAACACTGGTTGTTTAACAGCTCAACACATAGAGATAAACGGAAATGATTCTATTTCTATAGAACAACCAAACGTTCAGAACCCAAGTTGCTTTGATATATGCGACGGAATTGGAACCATGGTTGTAACTGGTGGAGAATTACCATACACCTACAACTGGAACGCCGGAAGCCAAACTGAAACACAAAGTGACTTGTGTGTAGGCGACAACAAAGTCGTTGTAATAGATGCTAACGGTTGTATGGATAGTTTAGTAATAACTATAGCTGAGCCAACAGAAATAATGATCACAGTAGATAGCACAATAAATTCTCAATGTCAAAACTCTACTGAAGGAGCAATATTTACAACGGTGACTGGTGGAACTCCAAATTATAATTATAACTGGATAACTGAACCATCAAGTTTATTCTCTGACAACACAGAAGACATAACAAACTTACTACCAACAACCTATATCTTAACTGTTACAGATAATAATAACTGTATAAAAATGGCTACAATTGCAATAGACACTAATTATGTTGTAACTGCTGATGCTATGCTGGACACAAACATATGTTTTGGAGAATGTATAGAGTTAACGGGTATTGGACAAGGTCCATCGACAGTAACATACGAATGGCTTGATATAAATAATAACATGTTGACAAATAATGACAGTGTTGTAGTTTGCCCGGACAGTGCCTTAACTTATCAATATATATTTGAAGTAGCTGACCAATTCTGTACAGATAGAGATACAATAGATGTTATCGTTTGGGATTTACCTGTTGTAGATGCAGGTAATGATTTAACAGGTATATTTGGCTCTATTATAACGCTAGGAGGAGAACCGACAGCAGTAAATGGACAAACATATAATTGGACTCCTTTATCCAATATAATTGAAGGAGAAGAAACATTAGCTAACCCACAAATAGAATTAAACGAAGAACAAGAATATGTCGTAACTGTTGTTGACGTTAATGGATGTGTTAATACTGATACAATTTTTGTAAGACCAATACCAGAGATTAATTTCCCTAATGGATTTACACCGAATGACGATGGGACAAATGACTATTGGCAAATTGATTTTATAAAAGAATTTCCGCAGTCTACAGTAGAGGTTTACAATCGTTGGGGACAGCTACTATTTAGATCTATTGGCTATGAAGAGCCATGGGATGGTATTTATAAAGGTAAAAAATTGCCAGTTGGAACTTACTACTATATAATTGAATTAAACGACCCTAATTTCCCTGATGGATATACTGGACCAGTAACAATAATGAGATAACGACATGAAAAAAACATTTTTACATACTATCGTCCTGTTCTTGGTTATAGTAATATTTAACAATATAAGAGGACAACAGCTCCCAATTTACAGCCAGTATTACTTTAATGACTATGCAGTAAACCCTGCAATTGGAGGAACGAAAAACTATATCCAAGCAAATTCAAATCATAGGTATCAGTGGCAAGGAGTAACAGATGCGCCTAGAACATATACACTAAGTGCACATGGACCATTAAAAAATAAATATGCTGGAATTGGTGCATTTCTTTATACAGATCATGTTGGACCAACTAGAAGAACAGGTGCACAAATATCATATACCTATAAATTAAAGATAAATGAACGTCTTAAGTTAGCAATGGCACTTAGTGGTGGAATTCTAGAATGGAAATTAGATGCTCATAAAATTAACTTATATGATCAAAATGATCAAGTGATTATTGATGGAGTGATGCGAACATTACTGCCTGATGCAAAATTTGGTTTACATTTATATAGTAACAGATGGTTTATAGGATTTGCAGCTCCAAATTTATTACAAACAAAACTGAAGTTCAATAATAGTTTATATACAGGTCAAAGTCGGTTAGAAAATCATTTTTTAATAAACGGAGGATATAAATTTAATATTAATAAAAGGTTAGACTTCGAGCCATCCGCAATAATAAAATATAACAACCCAGCTCCAGTACAAGTAGATATAATGGCAAGAGTTATTTGGAAAGATAAGTTTTGGCTTGGAGGAGTTTACAGAACAATGGACGCAGCTTCGTTCTTAATTGGAGTAAACTATAAACAAAACTTAACTTTTGGTTATGCTTATGATTTTACAACAACAAATATTCGTAACTACAGTTCTGGAACACATGAGCTAATGATTGGTATTCGATTTTCAAATGTGATAGAAGAACCAATTTACGAACCGATAAAAAAAGAGAAAAAACAGAAGTTTAAAAAGAAAAAAGCACGACAAGGCAGCGCTGGTGTTAAACGATTTAAAACAATTGATCAAGAATAATGTTTACAGGAATAATAGAACAACTCGGTAAGATTACAAACTTAGAAACAGATAAAGCAAATTTACATATTACTGTAGAATCTGACTTTACCAGTGAATTACAAATAGACCAAAGCGTTGCTCACAATGGGGTTTGCCTAACTGTAGTTGCTTTAACAGAAAATACTTATACCATAACAGCGATTGACGAAACACTTCAAAAAACAAACCTTCAATATTGGAAAAAAGGTACAAAAGTAAATTTAGAACGCTGTACAAAAATTGGAAACAGACTTGATGGACATATTGTTCAGGGACATGTAGATCAAGTAGGCAAATGTATAAGTATACAAAATTCTGATGGAAGTTGGGTCTACACTTTTGAGTATGAAGAAAAAGGTAATATAACTGTTGAAAAAGGATCAATCACGATTAATGGAGTAAGTTTAACCGTCTTTGATTCTAAACACAATCAATTTTCTGTAGCAATAATTCCCTACACATATGAACACACCAACTTTCATGAATTAAACATTGGAAGTGTAGTAAATTTAGAATTTGATATTGTAGGGAAATACGTGAGTAAGCTACTTGAAAAACAACTTCAAAAATAATTAAATGAAGTCTTTAATAATTCTACTCTCATCTATTTTAATTTGTTTTGTTTGCATAAGCCAGACGATACGTTTCAATAAATTATCCATTAAAGAAGGGCTTTCTCAAAGTAGTATTTTATCATTGATACAAGACGACAAAGGCTTTATTTGGATAGGTACACAAGACGGATTAAATAAATATGATGGTTATAATTTTAAAGTCTTTAAACATAAAATAGAAGATAAAAACTCACTTTCAAATTCGTTTGTAAATTCTTTGCAACAAGACCCAAAATCACTTCAATTTTGGATTGGAACAGAAAGTGGAGGATTAAATAGATACGACCCAAAGACTTCTACTTTTTACCCGTTTCCAAAAAATCATCCACTAGCTAAAATTGACATTCAAGAACTACAAATTGATGCCAATGGATCCGTATGGTTTACAACAGTAGCAAACGGACTTTACCATTACTGGCCCTCTAACGATAAAGTAGAGATTTACAATACAAAAAATGGAAACTTCCCAACAAATAAAATAAGTAAACTCTTTATCGACAGAGACAATATTTGGGTCGGAACAAAAGGTAGAGGAATTATAATATTTAATAAAAAGACAAGAAAATGTAAAATAATAGACGAAACTGAAAATCTAATTGACAACACTATTTTATCTTTTTGTAGATACAGTGATCACCAAATTTTAGTTGGATCCACTAGTGGAATTAACGTTATTGAAACTAAAAAGTTTAACGTATCAATACCAGATTTTGTAAAAACAAAAAACATCAAATTTGCTTCAGCTTTGCACGTAAAAAAGAATAAAATATGGGTAGGTACAAATGGTTATGGCCTTACGGTTTTCGAAAAAAAGAATAATAAATATACTCAACAAACATTTTTAACAAACGACCTAAATGACTATTCAATTTCGAGTAACATCATTAATTCGATAAATGAAGACAGTAATGGCTTAGTTTGGATTGGGACACAGGATGGAGTTAGTTTTTACGATCCCATAAAGCAGTTTTTTGAACATTACAATTACAAACACGGAGATAAAAATAGTTTACTCGATAAAAATGTATGGAGTGTTATAGAAGATGACAGTTTAATATGGGTAGGGACAAGAGAAGGCCTCACATCTATCAATCCTTCAAAGTCAATTTATAAGCAATATCCTTATAAAGGATTAGGATCAAACAATAGCGTTTATGCGTTAGAGAGAGATAATCAAAATAGAATTTGGGTTGGTACGCAAGACGGATTGTTTCTTTTTAATCGATCAAAAGGTAAATATGAAAACATTCCATACAGAACAAAAAATAAATTACAACAAGAAAATAGAGTAAACCATATTTATTTCGACGAAAAAAATAATTTGTGGGCTGCTTGCAAAGAGGGTATATCTAGGATTACGCTTGACTCATTAAAACACGAGTTTTATAGTAGTTTAGATACTGGTAATTATCAACTCCCCAACTACGAATGTAAAACTATTTTAGTAGATAAAGAGAATGTACTTTGGATTGGACTAATTGGTGGAGGAATCTGCAAAGGAGTAAGTGATGCAGATAATGAATACAAATATCAATTTATCACACACTATAATGAAGGGGAAGACACACTTTCTATAAGTAATAATACTGTGCTTTCTGTTTTAGAAGGAAACAATCAAGATATATGGATTGGAACTTATGGCGGCGGATTAAATCAATTAAACACTGAAAATGAATTCTTTAAAGTTTATACCGAAGAAAACGGACTAGCCAATAACGCTATATACGGCTTATTAAAAGAAGATAACCAAGAAAATATTTGGGTAAGTACCAACTTTGGCCTTTCCAGGTTTAACTTAAAAACAAATACTTTTAAAAACTTTTCTGAAAATGATGGTTTACAAAGTAATGAGTTTAACAATGGTGCCTATTACAAAGGAGCTTCGGGAAAATTCTATTTTGGAGGAATTAATGGGTTAAATGCTTTTATGCCAGAAAACATCAATCAGAATACAATTCCACCAAAAGTTGTAATATCTGATATTCTATTATTTAATGAGTCTATTACTGATAAAATAGACACTATTGGAAATACTAATTATCTTAAAACACTTACACTGAATCACAAACAAAATAATGTAACATTTAAATTTTCTGCTCTACATTATACACATTCTAAAGGAAATAAATACAAAATAATTTTTTTAAATTTTTTGAT
>CALDTD010000067.1 GCA_937924345.1 uncultured Flavobacteriales bacterium
TCCAAACCAAATACCACCTCCTGTATTACTTACAATTAGATTTTCGTTAATTTGAGTTCCAACACTGTTATAACTTAGTCTTATTCTACTACTACTTGTATTAATTAACTCTAATGTTCCGTTGAAAATATCTGGACTTCCATTCCCCATAATAATATTTCCCGATCCAGAATTTGTAATCTTTACATTATCGTTAAAGATACAGCCTCCAACTCCATTTCCTCCACCTGTAGAATTATTATCTACGTCCACTATTGAATTAAAAATCCCTCCACTAAAATGAATAGTTGAAGCACTTCCAGTTACACTACTATTAAAATCACTACCCAAAAACTCAACTGTTGAAGCATTATCAAAATTAACAGAAGATGTACCTGGTGTATCGTTAATTATTCCGTCTTGAAAACGTGAAGTTGCTGGACCATTTAAATCAAAAGAATTACCATTAAGGTCAAGGATACCTGTATAACCAGTTACAATTCTAATATTGTTAATAGATACAGGAACATCTACAATACAATTACCTAAACCACTGGCATTAAACTGAGCAGTCTGTGAACCAGTCGGAGCACCTAAACCATCTGGTGCTCCTCCAGAAAAAGCTGACCAACTGTTACTATTCCAATTTGCTGAAGTAGTAGCTACCCAATATCTGTTTTGGGCTAAAACAAATAAAGGTAAAAGTATAATCAATAATAGTATATATTTTTTCATAACTAATGTCTATTTCATTAAAAATACGATAAATACCTCAAACTAAAAAAAATAACACTATTCTTCAAGGAACCGTAACAAAACTTAACTAATTATTAAAGTTTAAAGCTAAAAAACATGAAATTCACAAAAAAACATTATTAGTTTTACTACTTGTAAGTCTAAATTTTAAGAGATCAATTCTTGTTTTTTTTGTATTTTGGAAAAGTTAAGCTAAATATATGATTACTATCACACCATTTCGAGCGGTAAGACCTCCCAGAGACAAAGCAAATCTAGTTTCATCACGTCCTTTTTATAATTACAAGAAAAATATTCTTTCCGCTAAATTAGAGGGAAACACATACACTTTTTTACATGTAATAAACCCAGAGTTTAAAGAGAAAGAAAAGACTGCACCCAATAGTAAAGCTCGATTCTTAAAAGTTCGTGAAAAATATGAAGAATTTAAGTCAAAAGCATATCTAGTTCAAGACGAAAAACCAAGTTTTTATATTTACAAACAACAAACTCCAACACACTATTATATTGGAATAATTGCAGGAACTTCTGTTGAAGATTATAAAAAAGGAACAATAAAGATTCACGAGCATACGCTAACCGAACGAGAGAAAGTCTTTTGCGACTATATTGACGTTTGTAAGTTTAACGCTGAACCTGTTTTGCTTACTTATAAAGATCACCCTAAGATTAACGAAATTATTAAAGAAAAAACACAGCAAAGACCAGAATACGAATTCTCTACTACCGATATGATAAAGCATGAGTTATGGGTCGTGGATAACGAAAATGATGTTGAGCTAATTACAGAAACTTTCAAATCGGTTCCTGAGGCATATATTGCCGATGGCCACCATAGATCAGCCTCTTCAGCTTTATACGCAGCACAAAATGCTAAACTACCTAACGCTCAGGTATTCCTATCTTATTTTATTGCTGAAAGTAGCTTGAAAATTTATGATTTTAATAGAACGGTAAAAGGTTTAAATGGTTTAAGTCCTACTGAATTCCTAGAAAAAACAGCTAAATTCTTTATCATTTCTGAACCAAAGGAAAAGAAAATAAAACCAAAAAAGCTTCATGATTTTTCGATGTTTTTAGATGGCAAATGGTATTTGTTAACAGTAAAAAAAGAGTATATTGATACTACATCGCCTGTCGGGGTTCTTGACCCCCAAATTTTATCTGACACCGTACTCTCTGAAGTTTTGGGAATAAAAGATTTAAAAAGTGATAAACGTGTTTCTTTTATAGAAGGAACTAAGGGCTCTAAAGCATTGAAAAAAGCTGTTGAAAGTGGTAAAGCAGATGTTGCTTTTCGACTCTTCCCTATTTCTATAGAACAATTAAAATTAATTGCAGATACTAACAATGTTATGCCTCCTAAAAGTACATGGATTGAACCAAAACTTAGAAGTGGTTTAACCATTTATGAATTTTAAATTTGACCTACAATAATAAAAAAATAGCTATTGCTAGAATAAATTCTGTTTTAAGCACAAAAAGTTTAGGTCAAGAAATTACTGGTATAAGATCTTTTGAATTATCTGAACTAGATCTAAATACTGAACTAAATTTTCAACTACCCACTAATTTAAGACTTGGTCATTTAGCTGAAAAAATTGTAGCTGAATCGATAAAGCAGTCTACGAATTATAGCTTACTCTACGAAAACATTCAATTAACTGAAAATAAAAAAACAATTGGGGAACTTGATTTTTTAATCCAAGAAAATAGTTCTAAAAAAATAGTTCATGTGGAATTAGCCTACAAGTTTTATTTATTGGATTTAAGTCTTGATAGTGATATACTAAACTGTTGGATTGGTCCCAATAGAAATGATAGTTTGAATGAAAAATTGATAAAAACTAAAATTAAACAGTTTCCTTTATTATATACAAAAACAGCAGAAGCACAGCTGGAGCCATTATTAACCAATAAAATAGAACAGAAACTCTGCTTGTTGGCTTCTTTCTATTTGCCATTAGACTTGAAAATAAATCTTCCTCCTATTTACCAACCTTTTGTAAAGGGGCACTATATTAAATGGGAAAGTTTTATTGAGGTTAACCATATTGAAAAGGAATACTTTATCCCCAACAAAAAACTATGGGGAATAGCTCCATCTGATAATGTTTTATGGAATAAATTTGACATTATTAAACCAAAATTAATTGATACTATAAAAGAAAAAAGAGCTGTCTTATGTTGGGAAAAAGCAGAAGACACTTTTAGAGCGTTTTTTATTGTTTGGTGGTAAAAACTTAAGCAAATAGTGTAACGATATAAAAAACCTATACTTTCAAGATTAACTCCTATTGTTACTTTATTGCAGTCTAAACGATTAATCACTGCTACATATTTAGCGAAAAAATTTCAGGTAAGCATTTGAACCATTTACAGCTAAAAGAGACCTTACTACTACAGCAGTTGTAGATGCATAGATGAAAGTTTAGAATACTGATTTAGACAGAACTTATTCTACAGATTTTGAAGTTTATGGAGAACAAAGTCACCAACCCAAAAGGTGTTGAAGCTGATATTTTTATATCAGTAAACTAATTTTAACATCACTATAATAAAAAATCCACTTTATAACTTCGAAAGTGGATTTTTTATTGATTTAACTATAAATTGATTTTCATTTGCCATTTAAAAACTCTATAAATCCAAAGTTTGAAACGGTATAATAAATAATACATAATTGGAACTACAACTAGCGTTAAAAAAGTTGAGAATGTAAGACCATAAATGATTGTCCAACTCATTGCCCCAAAGAAAATAGCATTATCACCACCAAAGAATATTTGAGGGTCTAAATCGGTATATAAACTAAAGAAGTTTATATTCATTCCTATTGCTAATGGAACCAAACCTAAGATGGTTGTAATTGCTGTTAACAATACTGGTCTCAACCTTGTTTTACCCCCTTGGATTACTGCATCTAAAATTTCTGTATTCGATAATAAATCTGTTTCAGTCATTCCTTTTTCAGCTCTTTTTCTAGACCTCAATAAGTTCGTATAATCTACCAAAACAATAGCGTTATTTACAACAATACCAGCTAAAGATATAATTCCTATCATCGTCATAATGATTACAAAATCATCTCCTGAAATAAAGATTCCCATAAATACACCTACTAAACTTAAGATTACTGAGAATAAAATGATGATTGGTGTAGAGAATGAGTTAAACTGCATTACTATAATCAGTAATATTAAGAATACAGC
>CALDTD010000068.1 GCA_937924345.1 uncultured Flavobacteriales bacterium
GTTTCTATAGGTGCTTGATACCAATAATAACCTCCTGACAAATCTTTCCAATACATCCCCATTTCATCATTGTAAATTGCCCGTTCTTTTATGGAAGCAAGAATAGCCTCTGCCTCTTTATTATCCCCTTGTCTATTTAAAGATAAAGCAATCATACCCTGCGTATAAAGATTAAAGTTTAACCAATATTCTTTTGACTGACTAGAAAAGTAATCGTAAGCCTCTTTGTGTTTATCATTGATATTTATGTTTGGATAAAAACTTCTTGCATATAAATATTGTACAATAAAATTAGATATTGTTTGCTTAGTTTTATAGCTAGAAACATTTTTCTTTATGTATTCGTAATCCTCAAACATTTTCTGATCTAAATAAGCTATGGCTTTTGTAAGCATTGAACTATTTTCACTTTCATGAACCTTTAGTTGCTTTAAATGCCCTAGGCCTGTAACAATATGCTGAGTAATGTATCTATTCTCTTTCATTCCTTCAAACCAAGGCCAAGCTCCATTATATAATTGCATTTTCTCTAATTGTTTTAAAGCTCTTGTTTGTTCATTTTGCATTTTATTTAAATCAAATAACAAAGCTATCCTCTTTTTACGTTCTTGCTCGTCTTGCGCATTTAGTATCCATGGTGTTTCTTCCAATAGTAAAGCCTTTAACTCTTGATTCTTTTCCAAATTAGATAAAAAAGCATCCGAATCGTATTTTAACCAAGCATCGAAAACACGCTTTATTTTTGGGTTAGAGTTCGCTATGTGAGCAGCAATAGAATTGGCATAATAACGCGAAAATGTTTGCTCTGCACATTCGTAAGGGTATTCCATTAAATAGGGTAAGGCCTGTATAGCGAACCAAGCTGGATTTGCCGTAAACTCTAATGTTAACTTATGATTTTCTAATGTATTAGAATTGTTATTCTGATCAATTAATTTTTGAAAAGTAAACTTGGTTTCTCCAGCCTTTTTAACGGGCAATGGTAAAGATTCTGTAACTAACATTCTATTTGTTAACACTGGAACAGCCATTTCCTCTCCATCAGAATACTTTCCTGCTTGGGCAGTTACTCTGTAAGTAATGACTTTATACCCTTTTGGTATTTCAATATTCCAATTTACAACTGTACTCTTTTCTTTTTCAAGTTGAATTTCTTGGCAAGAAACGCTATTATTGAGCTCACTGTCAACAGATTGCATAGTTAATGCATCAAACAATTCTAGTTTTACATTCCCAACCAACCCTTTTTCTGAAAGATTAACTACTTTACTAGAAAACGAAATTTTATCTCCTTCTCTAAAGAAACGTGGAGCATTGGGAACAACCATAAGCTCTTTTTGAGTTACTAACTCCTTTTGAGTTGTTCCAATCTTTAGATCTTTTGTATGCGCCAGAGCCAAGAACTTCCAATTTGTTAAACTCTCTGGAATTGTAAATTTTATTATTACATCTCCATCTCGGTTTGTTTGTAACTGAGGATAAAAAAATGCTGTTTCATTAAAGTTAGTTCTTGGAGTTACCTGAGTTTTTTGTCGCGATTTTGTTTTACCTTCTATAAGCTGATTATTACCAAATTGCAATTTAGAACGAAAAGGTTTATCATAATTAACATCCATTAAAGCATCAGACTCATCTTCTACGGGCTGAGCAGCTTCCATTGAAGCAGATACGATCTCATATTCCACATCTCCTCTTTTTTCCATTCGCATATAACTATTACGACCAAACTGATAACGGTTGTAACCAAACCATTTCATACTCGAAAATTTTCTTTCGAGATATGAATATTTTAGATTCCAGTAACCTTGAACTATGCTAGCTTGCTTAGTACTAAAACAATTATTTCTGAACCTTCGCTTTGGATAAATAGAATTATAAAGTGAAAGATTAAAATAGTTAGACGCAAACTCGTCTAGGGAAGCATCATATAAAGTTGCTAGTAATTCTGCAGCAACTTTATCACCTTTGGGACCTCTAATTTTTATTTTCCACTCCTCTTTCTGACCCGGTAACAACTTATTTCTAAACGACTCAAAAGAAAGGTCCAACACCTTATTAGAGTAAGGTACAATTATTGTTTTCCTATCTTGAATAAAGCGATTATGTTTTGTAGTTGTAAAAGTTACAGAGAAATTACCTCTATGCTTTTCTTCAATCGGAATTTCAATATTTCGTTGTTCATTCGATAACTTAAGCAACTCGTTATAAACAATTTCTCCTTTGTGTTCGATCTCATAATTTACAAACAATTCTTCTTCTGAAGTACCGATTAAAAAAGCAGCAACTTCTCCAGGCTCTCCGTTTATCTTTAGGTCTGTAGTCCACCAGGTTTCGCTTACTGGAATTTCTTTTGCTACAGGATTAAAAACAGTAAAGTATTTTAAATCTTCAACCTCAACACCAAAACTATCTATTGTTTTAGCCTCTAAAACATAACGACCAGTAGCTAACTTCTCAGCATTCAATTTTATTGAACTTTTCTCTTTTGTATTAAAACTCTGAACAAAAACTTCTTTCTCTTTTTTAAGGTTTTGAAGCTTATTTTCTACATCATAAACGTCATAAGGAAACAGCTTAGAAAAATACTCTTTATTGAGTGTCTTTATATCTGTATCTGGTAGAAACTGTTTTCTATACGCTTTATTAAGTTGAGTAAGCTTAGAGATACGAATATCTCCGATTGCATTTACTGGACTTCCATTTAAATTTGTTGCATTAATCGTTAATTCTTGCTTTTCCTTTTGATTCATTAATACATTTACACCAACAGAAAAGTTCATAGATGCATAACCTATGCTTACGTTACTAGATGTAGATTGTGTTTCTCCATTAATATCCGTTACAGATATATTTATATTGTAATTAAAAGTAGGCCTATATTTAGATTCAACTTGTTCGTCTGCTAATGCTTTAAAGTCTATTGTAAAAACTCCGTCCTCGTCTGTTTTTACTATTCCATTTTTTATAGAAACTGCAGGACTAATAGGGTTATAACCCCATCTATACCAACACCAATATGGAAAATTAGCTGT
>CALDTD010000069.1 GCA_937924345.1 uncultured Flavobacteriales bacterium
TTCCTCCTAATGTAAATGTAACATTTTCATTGATTGGGAAATCTAATTTTCCAGAAAGGTTACCAGACAAACTTGCAACATTTTGTCTGAATTTTACTTTTTCAAAATCATCAGCATTTAAAAAATCTGTGTTGTATAATATCCCGCTTCCAGATGGATTTGGTCTTACAGGGTTTTCTAACAAGTTGGCTCTAACGTCATCTTTTACTTTGTACTGATCTAACGCTAATGGTCTTCCGTCAATTATTGACGTGAAGTTTCCTGATAAAAAGAATCCAATTAATGGATCTGTTTTAGCACCTGAACTATCTTTTTTCATTAATAAAGGACCAGAAATAATTCCCTCTAATAAGTTGTAACCGTAATTGTCTAACCCATAAGTGTTTTCTCCAATTTTAAATCCTGAAGTTACATATTCAAAACCTCCGAAGTATTCTCTTGATGCCCCTCTAGTAGTAATTGAAATAATTCCTCCTGTTACATCACCGTAGTTTGCTGGTAAACCACCTGTTAAAACTGAAACTTCTTCTATAGCAGATTTTGGTAATGCCGAACTACCTCTTACTTTAATTCCATCTATATAGTAGTAAGTTGCGTCAGCTCTTGTCCCTCTTACAGACGCAACATCTCCATTTGCATCTGACTGAACACCACCAACTGTACTAGCTATTGCTCCTGCGGAACGACCTGGCATTCTTGCTAATTCGTCTCTAGAGACAGTTCCTCCTGAAGCACCACCATCTTTATCAATTAAAGGTACTTTATAAGTAATAACTTCTACTTCGTCCAATAAATCTCCTTCTTTTAACGTAATGTCTGGCAACGGTAATAATTTATCACCTTTAATTATAATTCCTTCAGTCTTTTGTGTTTGATACCCTACAAAACTTACTTCTAAGTCGTATTTTCCTGGCTCGATACTTGATATCTTAAAATTACCATCGAAGTCTGTTGTAGCTCCAGTCTTTAAATTGCCGTTTTGTTTTAATGTTACATTTACAAAAGGTAATGGCTCTCCTGTTTCATCTAAAATGGTTCCTTTAATGGTACCTGTACCATTCTGTGCAAAAGAAAAGCTCACGCTAATTAGCGTAGATAAAAATAATAAAGTAATTCTATTTAACATAGTTATGTTGTTTAAGTTCTTTAATTACAGGTTGTTAGGTCTGTTGTGGGTGTTTTTGTACAACTTTTATCAGACATTTAACAACCTACAAAGAAAATAATTCTAAGCGAATAATTGTCATATTTCTTAAAATAAAAGTTTTTTCTCTGTTAAACCTACAGTTTCAAAGCTATAAATTTATTGTGTTTTGTAATGTGTTTTTTTGTAATCGGCTATTTTTTGTTCGTTAACGGTAAAACTAAAAAGTATTAATATGGTTTAGAAAGCTCGTTAGTTTTCTTCTAGATACTGGAATACACTTTCCTGTAGTAAGAATCGCCACATTTCCTTCTGTTCTCGAAAACTCTTTTAAATGATGTTTAATATTTATAATGTGTGACTTATGCGTTCTAAAGAATACCGTTTCGTCTAGATTTTTTTCATAAACCTTTATGTTTTTACTACTTAAATGGCGTTTTCCAGAACTTAAATAAATCATAGTATAATTATCGCTTGCCTCTAAATGTAAAATTTCTTCATTTTTTAGAATTAGATAACCATCTCTGGTTGGTATACTTATTCTGTCTATCGCTTTAGGTTCCATTACTTCTTCGATGAACTGGTTTAGTTCTTTTGGAGAACGTTGGTCTGAAGAACCATGCATTTTTAATAATTTCTTAGCGGTGTTTTGTAAGTCTTCAATGCTAATTGGTTTTTCAATGTAATCTAAAGCATTAGCTTTAAATGCTTTTAGAGCAAATTCATTATAAGCTGTTGTAAATACTACAGAAAACTTAGGGTCTGGAATAGATTTTAGTAATGAAAAGCCATCTTCGTTAGGCATAGCAATATCTAAGAATACCACTTCTGGGTCTGTTTTTTCAATTGCTAACCTTGCTTCCTCAGCACTTTCTGCTAGTTCAATAACTTCAATCTCAGGACAGTATTCGTCTAGCATTAACTTTAGATTATTTCTTGCGTTTAATTCATCGTCTACTACTATTGCTCTTAGTCCCATATATAATCTCTATTATTATTTAACATTTGTTAATTTAATCAAAATTAAGGAAATAAAATTCTTGTAAATAAATTTAAGGTCAATATTGCTGTAGGAAAGGTTAGTTACCTTACAATTAAACGTTGTTTATTTTCAAAATAAGCGTTTTTAGTCTCAATAAGATAGACTCCTGTAGGTAAAGACTGGCTATATTTGTAGTTTACACTGATTGCTTGATGTTTATGAATTAATATACCGCTTATGTTATAAATCGAAATTTCTATGGGACTGTTGAAACTTTTAAATTCTATAGTGAATTGTCCACTAGATGGATTAGGGTAAATTTTTGGACTTTGACTTTTAGTTTCATTTATTCCTACAAACTGATGAATTACACCAACGGCATCTAAGTCAAAACCAGAAGATGCGTAAGGTGTTGGAAATGGGTCGTTAATTTGATTTTGAAAATAATCAAAAGTTGTATGGGTATTGTTAATTGCTCCTACGACATCTATAACTTTAATGTAATTGATGTTTTGTATGTCAATGTTTGACGAGTCAATTAATTCTTCTAAATCAAAAGGTGTTCCGAAATTTGCTCTATATTTTCCTGCTAAATTATTGAGGTTTCTTGCTTCTAGATTGCCAAAACCATCTATTTGAGAGGTGTCTTGAGTTTCTGAGTGAGCAGGGAAGCGAACATAATTTATTCCATCTGTGCTTACCTCTACAAAAGCGAGTTCTAAGAATGTATCGTTAAATGAATTTTCAAATACTGCAAAGTCAGATCCATCTCCGTTGATAATAGGATTATTAAAAGTTAAGATAGCTTCTCCATGATCACCCAAACTTACAATGCCATTTATACCTGCTTTTCCAATCGCATTATTTTCATTTCCTGCCGAAGCGTAACCTAAAGTTTCATCAGTAATATTTTGAAAACCTCTAGTGACAGAACAGTTAGTTGCCCAGCCTACAAAAATAGCAGAATCTTTATGAATTGCGTCAGTTCCAACAGTTGAAGCATTTGGTGCATAACTTCCTTGTGCTAATAGAAAAAAAGGTAGGATTATTAGTGTTATGTTTAAAAGAGCTTTCATTGTAAAGTATAGTTAACACCCAATATAATTGATCAAGTTATATTGGATGTTTTTAAGTTTATTTTTTAATCAATTTTGAAGTTTTTATTACTCCATTTTGATTTAAAATAACAGTATAAACTCCTACGGGTAATTCTGCTATATCAATTACTTGCTGTGTTGAAGTAATATTTTGATTAAGAATTACTCTTCCAGATAAATCTAAAATTGAAATGTCTCCTTTATTAGTATTTGTTTCAATAGTTATGATTGAATTTGAAGGGTTTGGATATATTAAACTAGTTTCATGGTTTTGATGCTGTATACTCGTAAAAATTGGAGCTTCTGCAGCTGAGGGAGTATTTGGAAATATAGCAGGTGGAAAGTCTGGGTAAGAACACCCAAACCAATCATTAGGATATATTTTTTGAGATAAACCAATGTTAGTATACCATATTCCATTGTTTTTTGCACTCCAAGTGTTCCAATAGTTAGGCATTCCTGCTAAACCATCTATTCCATTGTAGCTAATGTCATTTAAGAAACTTCCCGAAACAACAGTTGTTAAATTGTCATCCGCTGCACTAATGTCTGTTATTATTTGATTTGCTGTGGTAGAGTCATTAAATAAATATCCCCAAGCATAT
>CALDTD010000070.1 GCA_937924345.1 uncultured Flavobacteriales bacterium
TGATAGAAAAAATTGAAACAAAAGAAGGGTTTCATGTATTTATATATCCATTTGAAGGACGATTGGTACATGAAGTTATGGCAACAGTTATTTCGCACAGAATAAGCAAGTTAAAAGAACTTACTTTTACCATTGCTATGAATGATTATGGCTTTGAATTATTAAGTGATCAACCAATACCTTTAACAAAAGAAAATATAAATTCTATTCTAACAATAGACAATTTGACACAAGACATTAATGAAAGTATAAATGCTACCGAAATGGCATCTCGCAAGTTTAGAGATATAGCTGTCATCGCTGGTTTAGTTATTCAATCTAGAGCAGGAAAAAAGATGAACAATAAGAGTTTGCAATCTTCTTCTGGTTTGATTTTTAGAGTTTTAGAGGATTACGAGCCAAATAACTTATTACTTAGACAAGCATATACTGAAGTCTTTAACCATCAGCTAGAAGAAATTAGACTAAGAGAGGCTTTTGAACGTATAGAACAGTCTAAAATTATTATAAAACAATCCAAAGGTTTTACGCCATTAAGTTTTCCTATAAAAGTAGATAGTTTACGAAATACTTTAACGAACGAAAGTTTAGAGAAACGAATTGAACGAATGCAAAAACAGTCTTTAAAAGCATGAAATATCCCATGACAGAAAAAGATATAGTTTTTGGTGGAGAAAAACTTACCCTTACTACTCAACGAGCAATTTATTGGAGTAGGGAGGATGCTTTAATTCTTTCTGACTTACATGTAGGAAAAGCAGCACATTTTAGACAAAACGGTATACCAATTTCTGGCGAAGTATTAAAGAAAGACCTAGAACGATTAGAAATTGTACTAGCCTATTATAGTCCTAAAAAATTAATTGTTGTGGGTGATCTTTTTCATGCAGATATGAACGAAGAACTCATATTATTCAGAAAATGGACAGATCAATTTAAAGACTTACACAAGATTTTAGTCAAAGGAAATCATGATCGTGTTTCTAATTCAATATCAAGTTTATTCTCTGAATGGGAAATTGTAAATGAATTAACAATTAAAAAAATAACCTTTGTTCATGAACCAAAGCAATCTCAAAAAAGTACTGATTTTTATATCTCAGGACATATTCACCCTGGAATACTCATCAAAGGAAAAGGGCGACAACGGTTTAAATTGCCTTGTTATCAAGTTTTAGCTAATCAATTAATTTTACCTGCTTTTAGCTTATTTACAGGTTTAGATACAAACAATAAAAATGATAAAATAATTAACTATTCCTTTACTGAAAATAGCTTTTTTGAGATATAATTTATCAAAGGATTTAATTACTAGCATTTTTGAATCGTGGGCATCAAAGTCCCCTCTCGAGCGAGGATTTAGGAGTGTGTATATTCAACATCAAGAAAATATCTAAAAGTACACTTCAAAATTACATTTATCTATTCAAAAAATAACACCTGCCTCAAGTCCCTCCTCAAGGAGGAAAGTTAAAATCTCGTTTTTTTAAGTAGAAGAGGAGCACAATATTTAATTAATAATTTAAGCATCCAAACCCTCGTGTTTTTTTATAAATGTGGGATTCAAAGGCTTCGCTTTTTTTATAGATGTGGGCATCAAAGTCCCCTCTCGAGAGGGGATTTAGGGGTGTGTTAATACTAGTTTCAATATAAAAAACGTAAATTACACTCAAATAACCCCCAAGAAAATGAGAAGAAAGATTATCCCATACAATCCAAAACTAAAAGAACTCGCCAGAAAACTAAGAAACAACAGCACCAAAAGCGAAATAGCCCTTTGGCAAGAACTAAAAGGCAAAAGAATGCACGGTTACGATTTTCATCGTCAAAAACCATTGTTAAACTACATAGCAGATTTCTACTGTTACGAACTAAAATTAGTTATAGAACTAGACGGTTACACTCATCAATTCGAAGAAGTACAAATCAAAGACGAGCAAAAGCAAGCAGAATTAGAAAAATTAGGATTAACTGTCATTCGTTTTCAGGATTCAGAAATTTTCAAGGATATAAATAATGCAATAAGAGCAATAGAAGGTTATATAGTTAGGTTTGAAGAAAACACCACCTCTAGTTAAATTTGCATTTTTTTTATCATTAAGATTCTTAATCTGATTTCTCACATTCTTACTTCAGTGTAAGTTAACTTATTCAGATTTTTTGGCATATTTACTCAAGAATCAATAGAGCTCTAGAATTATATTTGCATTATCAATTTGTCAGATATAATTATGAAAAAAAAATAAAGTATAGCATATTTTTAATTTTAATCTTTTTGTTAGGATTATCAATTTTCACCTATTTAAATCCTAAAAAAGCCTTAAAATTAATTCTGCCAGATTTAAATAAAATAGCCTATATCGATGCCAAGATTAAAGGAGATTCATTATTTACAAATATAGATTTATCGGTAAAAAACACAAGTTTTTATAACCTAGTTATAGACAGCATTTATTATAAAGTAAAACTGTCTGAAGAATTGGTTGCGGAAGAACTGGTGTCACTAGATATTTCTCAAAAAAAGTTTGAAACAGATACTATTAGAATTCCATTAAATGTCCCTTTTATAAAGATAAGAAAGAAAATAAAAAGTATGCAAGATCGAGATTCAACAGCGGTTGATTTAAAGTTCTATGTTATTTACAAAACTCCATTTGGTAAATCCAGATTTGACTTTCAAACAACAGAAAAAATTGCTGTCCCCATTCCACCAGAGATTAAAGTTTTAGAAATTACAAATAAAAAATATAAGCTACTAAAAAAGGAGTTAGACGCTAAAATTAGAGTGGAAGTATTAAATAAAGGTAAAAATATTGATATGGAAATTATGAATATTAATTACCACTTTAAATCCAATTTATTTAAACATAAAAAACAAACTTTACAAAAGAAAGTCGTAATTAAACCCAAGGCAACTGTAATTATTGATTTACCAATTTCAGTAGAAGTTATACATCCATTAAGAACAATTGTAGACATTGCAAAAGATAAAGAGATAATTAATTATGAATTTATTGTAGATGCCGAGATGATGTTAGGCACACTCGATAATTCAGAAGATCCTATACCCATACATTTTGAAGCTGTTGGTAAAATAGACTTATGATCTTTTAAAAGAATAGTCTAATTCTTTAAAAATATTATCGAGTTATCAACAGTTCTATAATATTTCAAATGAATGAATTACATTTAATGGCAACGTTTGAATTACACTTTCGTTTTATTAATGATGTCAAGAAAATTAGGGCTAATAACATTTCTGTTTTTTTTAGGGTTGTGCAATAAGTATTTAGCACAATTAGTGAATTACGAAATTAAGATTGTAGAAATAATGGCTACTGCAGATCAAAGCGATTTGCAAGGACAAGATCCAACTTGGAAGTTTTGGATGAAAGACAATGG
>CALDTD010000071.1 GCA_937924345.1 uncultured Flavobacteriales bacterium
GCTACACCAACTCAAAAACTTGAAGTAGAGTCTGCTGTAAATAACATTGCTAAATTTAAAGGAAATAATGTTCGTACTTTTATTTCTTTAGACAATACAAACGCATCAGCAGAAGCTGCAGCTTATAGATTCCAACTTAATGGTGCATCTATAGGTCAAATGAGAATGAATTATGGAGACACTTCTATTACTTTTACAACTGGAGGTGTTGCTTCAACGGATCAAGATATGGTAATTGAAAATAATGGTAATGTTGGTATTGGGACAGCGACACCATTTAATCGTTTACATGTATCAGGAGGAGCTGCTCCTATTAGAGCCGAAAGAAGTGGAGTGGACTCTTGGTTTTGGGGTATAAATGCAACAAGAATGTATTTTACTAATGTTACTACTGGTATAACTCCAATTACTTTGGAGAGAACAGGTTTAGTTGGTATTGGGACAGCTACACCAATACACCCACTAGAAATGGGTTCTGGAGCACACGTTACTACTGCTGGGGTTTGGACAAATGCGTCTGATGAACGTTTAAAGAAAGATATTGTAGATTTAGAAAAATATGGGTTAGAAACTGTTTTAAATTTACAACCAAGAAGTTACAACATGAAAGCAGATAGCTCTGCTCAAATTGGTTTTATAGCGCAAGAGTTACTAAAGGTTGTACCAGAAGTAGTGTCTACAAAGGGAAAATACATGGGGGTTGCTTATGGGCAGTTAGTGCCAGTTTTAGTAAATGCTATAAAAGAACAGCAAGCTATTATAAACAACTTATCGGCTGAAAACTCTTCTACAAAAACGGCTATGGAGCAGTTAAAGTCTTCTACTCAATCAGACATAAATAACTTAAAAGCTCAGCTAGAGTTATTACAAAATTTAGTTGGAGAGACGACTAAAAAATAAATCGTAAAAATAGTCATAAACTCCTTGTCATTTTATTGGCAAGGAGTTTTTGGGTATAAAACAAAGCAAAACATTGCAGTTAAGTTTACAAATAATATTAATCATTCATCTTTTTTTAGGGTTTCCTTCGCTTTGTGGGCAATGTAATATTTTTAGTAGAAACTCGATTCACATAAAAGAAGGAAGTTCACTTTATGTAACTGGAGATATACAACTTGCAAACGATTCGAGTGATTTTATAAATAATGGAGCTATTTTACTAGAAAAAGATTGGATAAATAATTCTGATTCTACTGCTCTAGTGGGTAATGGAAAAGGTAGTGTAAATTTAATTGGAGATTATCAAGAAATTAAAGGAACGAATGTTACCCAGTTCTATGAGCTAAATTTAAACAATGTAAATTCAATAAAGCAAGCAGAAATAGATATTATTATAGATAGTTTAATACTTTTAAACGGTGCTATTTTAGAAACAAAAAAGAATACAGTTACTCTATTAAACACCAATCCTAATTCTTTACAATGGAGCAATAACGGATATATAAGCACCAATGAATTTGGGGGGCAATTTATTCAAAAAATGGATACAGCACTTCCCTACTCTTTCCCTTTGGGGAATTCAACTTTATTGAATAATTATAGAGTTATAGAAATAACACCTACCCAAAATGATACAGTAAGCTATGGAGCAAGCTTAATTGTTGAAGACATTAATAATACAAGCGGAGAGTCTCCTGCAGGATCTATTGGACCTTTTTCTGAACTTGATAAAGAAAATAACACTCAAAAATTGAATAAAAGATACTTCTTTACGGTAACAAATTATGGTGATGAAAATACGAGTAAAGTGAATTTTTATTTTGATAAAGAGGATGCTGAAAACCATTTTACTTCTGTCGCAAAATGGGATAAAAGCGAAAAAATCTGGAAAGATGAAAATTATACTATACTTCCAGCAACTAATTTAAATTCAAATATTGGTTCACCAAATAAAATAGCAACTAAAACAACTGTATTAGATTCGATTTCTGATGTTTATACGTTTATAGATTCGGATTTAAATCTTCCAACAGGATTTAGTCCTGATGGTGATGGAGTAAACGATTTCCTTGTTTTTGAGAATCTTGAAAATTATCCAGAAAATGAACTTGTAATTCTTAACCGTTGGGGAAGTGAAATATACAATGCAGCGCCATACACTAATGATTGGAATGGAGAAGCCGTAACTAAAGGAATATATTTACAAGGTAAAAAAGTAGAAAATGGAACTTATTTTTATATTCTAAAGCTAAGTAAAAACATACCTCCTATTAAAAGATACATAGAAATAAAAAAAGCACATTAATTTAAGATTGCTAAAACCTTACAATTTGTTTATTATTGTATGTAGAAAGTTACTTGATAACAATGAAGATACTATTGATAGAAGAAAATCTACTGCTACAAAAAAGTATAAGAGAAATTTTATCTAAAACAGTATCTAAAAGCGAAATTATTTGTTTAAATACCGGAGCTGCAACTAAAACTTTTTTATCTCACGAACAAGACATTAATCTTTTTTTAATAAGTATAGAACTCTCAGATGTTAATAGCATTAAGCTTATTCAGGAAATTAGAGGAATAGAAAGTAAAGCCCCTATTATTGTTTTAAATAAAATATACAGTAGATTTTTAATCGAAAAATTAAAAAGGCTTGATATATCGGCATACATTAGTTATTTAGATAATGAAGACACATACGTAAAAGCTATTCAGAGCGTATTAAATAAAAAAGTTTTTATCAGTAAAAACATCCATGATGAATCTAGAAAACTTGTTAATGAAACTGCCTATATCGAAAAAAACAAAATCGATTTTATTACTCAAAAAAAAATAACCGAGCGCGAGCTAGAAATTATAAACTTAATGATGACTTCTAAAACCAATAAAGAGATTGCTGATGAGTTATTTTTAAGTAGTGACACCATAAAATTCCACAGAAAAAATATTTATAAAAAAACAGGTGTAGGAAACATTTTAGAACTATATAAGCTTTTAGTAGAGCAACACTTTTTTATAAATTAATGTATGTATAAACTTTACTACAAATTATTTTTATTCTTGGCCTTAGTTTTAATTTTTCATGATAAAAACATAGGACAAAGCGAGTATGAATTATTAGAAAAAATAAAACAATCAAATTCAATAGACAAAGCCGTAACCTACAATCTACTTGCTAAGAAAGTTCTAAAAAGCAACACCTCTAAAAGTATAGAATATGCTAACAAAGCATTAACAAATAGTAATGGTAATATTAAAATAGAGACCAATGCTTACTTAAACATTGGTAAAGCTGAAATAGAGTTAAAAAACTATGAAGCAAGTAATACTGCATTAAAAATAGCGCTTAAAAATTACTCAGCAAATAATTTAATTCAAGGACAAGCCTATTGTAACTTATTGATTGGTAGAAACTATCGAAAACTGAATGATAATATTGCTGCTGCTCGTTACTTTATTAAAAGTTACCAGCTTTATGACAAAGGAAAAAAATACGAAAGTGCTGGTTTTGCCGCTCACGATTTATTAGAACTCTATGGTGATCTAAAAGAAATTGATAACGCTGAAAAATGGTATAAATTAGCTAAAGAGAATTACAAAA
>CALDTD010000072.1 GCA_937924345.1 uncultured Flavobacteriales bacterium
TATAAATTAAAATTATGAGTATAACAAAGATTGATTACACTAAACAAATGCAAGTAATGGGACATCCAGCAGGTCTGTTCGTCTTGTTCTTTACAGAAATGTGGGAAAGGTTTAGTTATTATGGAATGAGAGCCTTATTGGTTTTATTCTTAGTAAGTTCTGCAGGTATTGGTGGTTGGGAATGGTCTAACGCCGAAGCACTTGGTCTGTATGGAACTTATACAGGTTTGGTTTATCTAACGCCTATGTTTGGTGGTTTAATTGCCGATAAATTTACAGGGTATAAATTAGCTATTGTAATAGGAGCGCTTTTAATGACTTTGGGGCATGGTGCAATGGCTTTTGAAACAGAACCTATGTTTTACTTAGGTTTAGGGTTGTTGATTATTGGTAATGGATTGTTTAAGCCTAATATTTCATCTATTGTTGGTGGTTTGTATACTAACAACGAAGAAAAGAAAGATGCAGGTTATACTTTATTCTATATGGGAATAAATGCAGGGGCGTTTTTAGGAATAATGTTATGTGGATATATTGGTGAGAAAGTTGGATGGAGTTACGGTTTCGGTTTAGCTGGTATTTTTATGGCTATTGGTATGTTTCAGTTTTATTTTGCTCAGAATATCTTTGGTGAAATAGGAGATAAGCCACAAAAAAAAGCAGAATTAGATTTAGAAAATATTACAGAGAAGGTTGAAGACATTGTAGAAAATGATGAGCTTTTAGACTCACCAAACAATGCAGGTTTTTCTAAGAAAAAAATTGAAAGAGATCGTTTAATGGTAATTGGAATTTTAGCCTTTTTTACGATTTTCTTTTGGATGGCTTTTGAACAAGCGGGTGGTTCAATGACCATTTTTGCTAAAGACTTTACAGATAGGGTATTAACAGGAAGCGCAGCTAGTTGGTTTACAATTATAAATACAATTATTACTGTTGTTCCTTTAGCCTTAATTACATGGGTATTAATCTTACTAAACAAAGCAACTATAAAAAAGTTTGCGATATCTGGTATATTACTTTCTTTAAGTTTTGTTATTATTTGGGGAATAGTAGGTTGGATGATTAAAAAAGATTTTAATACTAAGGCCTACGTTGTTACATATTCTGATACAAAGTTAAATGAAGAGACAAAAAAAGATGAACTAGTACAAGTAGAAGCCGTTTTAAGAGAAGATACCAAGCTAGAGGTAAATCAGGAGTTCTTTATTTTAGATGTTGATGGAGAAGGTACATTAATGTACTTAGACGAAAAGAAAGCAGATAAAGTTCCAACCAAGAAAGTGGCAATGGTTAAAAGTATTAAAGAGAGCGAAGTTGAAGTGCCAGCATCATGGTTTGGAATACTTAACTCACTTTTTATAATAATGTTTGCACCTGTTTTCTCAAAAATTTGGGAGAGTAAATATAACCCTACTGCTCCTGTAAAATTTGGAATAGGTTTAATATTGTTAGGTCTAGGTTTTGGAGTGTTAGCTTACGGAAGTGTAGGAATAGGTAGTGGAGTAACATCAGTAAGTATGATCTGGCTTATTCTAGCTTATTTATTACATACATTAGGTGAGTTAACATTATCTCCTGTAGGTTTATCTTATGTAAGTAAACTTTCTCCACCAAAATTAGTGGGCTTAATGTTTGGAATTTGGTTTATTTCTTCTGCTATTGCAAACAAAGTTGCAGGTATGCTAGGAGGAATGATTGATTACATACAAGATGCATATTCATTAGCGACATTCTTTTTGATTTTTACTGCTATACCAGTTGCAGCAGGATTAATAGTAATTGGGATGGGTAAATTCTTACTAAAGAAAATGCATGGTATAAGATAATCACCTTATTAAAACTAGATTTAAAAAAAGGTGTCAATTTATTGATGCCTTTTTTTATGGTTTACATAATATCTTATTAAACTATAAACTAATATTTTATTTTGACTTCATTTATAACTTTGACTCTCTAATTTTACCCTTTCTTACAACTAATTGTAGAGGTTTATAAAGAGGTATGATTGTTATCGCTCATAATATTACATCCTATATAATATTGAAAAGTTGTTGGTAATGTTGGCTTGAACAATAATTTATTTTCTCAGTAAAGCATGATTCTATTGGTTAGTAATCAGTCTGATAAAAGAATATATTTTACTTCTAGATTATTTGTTTCAAACTATCTACTAAAAAGAATCCCCTCTCTAGCACTATAGAACATAAAAAAAGCTGATTTAGATTTCTAAATCAGCTTTTAAATTAAGAATTAATTTTTAATTTATTGAATAAATACTTTCTCAGTTTTACTGCTGTTTTCATTAGTAATCGTAACTAAGTATATTCCTTTAGCATAAGCTTTAGTATCTATACCTATAGTATTGCTGTTAAAAGTACTGTTGAATATTAGTGAACCATCTAAGGTGGTTATTCTTACTGTTTCTTTATTAGTGTTGTTTAACAAAGTTACTGTTAACAGTCCATCCGTATTTACAAGATTAAAAATAGAGTTTTCTTCTTCTTCCTTTACTGAAGTAGCTGTTCTCACTTCTATTGTTTTAGAATATGTTTCTTCACAATTTCCATTTGTAGTTATTAGTGTGACGATATAGAATCCTGGGTTTTGAAATACATGTGTTGGGTTTTCCTCACTACTAGTAGTTCCATCTCCAAAATTCCAATTATTTTCTGTTCCATTAGATTTATTTTCGAAATCTATGGTGTTGTTATAACCAATGTAAACAACATCATCTTCAACTTTAAAATCAGCAGTTAAAACTGATGGTTCAGTTAAGTTAACAATCATTTCACTAGTGCCACAACTTGATGCTTGTGACGATGTAATGGTGTATTGACCTGCAACTAAGTTCTCAAATGATAGTTCATTACTACTTCCAACTAAACTCATAATGTTTCCTTGAGAATTTGATAAAGTAAAGGTGTTACCATTAATGTTACTTCCTTCTAATTTAATTTTACCATCAGTCAACGCATTACAGCTTGGAGAAACAACCTCAGTCTCAAATGGAGTGGTAAAATGGATAATAAAACGCTCCTCAGGAGAATTTGCTGTTGTGTTAAAATTATAACTCGGACTCACTTTTAAATCTGTAATAGTTCCAGTTTCCAGATCTTCCAATGTAATGCAATGATTAATTAAACTGTTTTCTGGAAAGTTAAAATCAATTGTGTAATTTCCATAGGCGTTTGTTCCAGCGTAGGCTTTTAAGTTAACATTATAGCTTTTATATTCATTTAAACCAGCTATTGATAAATCTACATTGTCCGCTGTTTTAATTGCCAAGCTAGGGGCAACATCGTTTAAGTGAGTGTAAAGTTTGTTGCGATCAATTCCAAAATCGAAGTTTTCTGTTGCTTCATCATTAAAAGTTAGTACAGCTTCGTCATAAAAGCTATTCACATTTCCAGTTAATTTAATTCTTACGAATTCATCACTAGTTACACTCTTTACAAAAGCTTTATCTGTTCTTACTTTGTTAGACTCTTGAAAGAAAATTGTTCCTGTACC
>CALDTD010000073.1 GCA_937924345.1 uncultured Flavobacteriales bacterium
TAGTAATAATTATGCTGATCCTTCAGAAATGGCAAGTCCTGAGGCTGCTGCCTATGCTAACCAATCTGCAAATTCAGAAATAGCTACACCACAGTTATTGCCAAATTATTTTCCTGGAGAAAAAAGAGGAGACCCAACTCGTAATGATAGTTATGTAAATATGAGTTTGTCTTACTCTTATGTATTAAAAGGAAGCGTAAGTAAAAACTTCTCTACAGGAAAATATGGACGAAGAAAAGGTAGGTTAAAGACAGTTCGTAAACAAAGAGTTAAATTATAATTTTATTAAGGAGGTTTTAGCCTCCTTTTTTTTGAATTAATATGAAATATATTTATCCACTAGCAATGATAATGTTGTTTTTCTCTTCTTGCGGAAACAATAATGTTCAAAAAGAAATGGCCTTAGTTACTGATTCTATAATTACAAAAGATTTTACGGTAGGTTTCTATAATGTAGAAAACTTATTTGATACAGAAAATGATCCACTAACCAGTGACGATGAATTTACTCCTTTTGGTGATAAGCAGTGGGATAATGAACGGTACGTTAACAAGTTGAAAAATATTGCAACTGTAGTTAAGAATTTGGGTGAAAATCTTCCTGTATTTGTTGGTTTGTGTGAAGTTGAAAATAAAGAAGTATTATCAGACTTAGTTTCACGAAAAGAATTGAAAACAGGAAAATATGATTTTGTTCATTATGATAGTCCAGATACAAGAGGTATAGACGTAGCTTTGATTTATCAAAAGGATGTTTTTCAAGTATTAAATTCAGAGTCAATAGAAATTAACTTTGCAGGTAAACCTGATGTTTTAACGAGAGATATTCTTTATGTAGAGGGTATGTTAAATAATGAAGTTGTGCATGTGTTTGTAAATCATTGGTCTTCTCGCCGAAAAGGAGAAAAAGAAACAGAGTATAAAAGAATTACGGCTGCAAATGTGTTAAGGAAAAGAATAGATAAAATTCAACAAGAAAATTCAAAAGCAAAAATATTGGTAATGGGAGATTTTAATGATTATCCCGACAATAAAAGTATTACTAATGTACTTAAAGCATCCTTACAGCCTAAGTCTAATGAGTTTTATAATTTAGCGACTCGCCTTGATCAAGATGGAAAAGGAACTCATTTTTACAACAAAGAATGGGGTATGTTAGACCAAATGATGATTTCAAATGGTTGGTTGTCCTCTAAAAAAGGAAGTGTATTAAAGGATAAGACAGTTAAGGTTTATAAAGCTAAAGAAGTTCTTTTTCAAAGTAAACAATTTGGTGGAATTCCTAATAAAACTTATGGGGGAGATAGATATTACGGAGGTTTCTCTGATCATCTTGCTATTTCTCTTGACTTTGAATATAAAGATTAATGTTTCGTTTTGTATTGATCACCTTGTTTGTTTTGATAATAATGGCTTGTGCTAAAGATAAAGCAATGGAGGTTAAACCTGAGGATTGTGTTGAAATTATTAGTTATTCAGAATCTATTGAGCCTTTAATTCAGCAATCTTGCGCGACAAATTTAGGTCCAGGAACAGGTTGTCATGATAATTGGATTTTCGAATATGAGAATGTTAGAAATTCTGTTCAAAGCGGTGCTTTTGGCAATGTAATAGAAACGAGTTACATGCCAACAATTCCCAACAACTTTAATATAGAACCGTTAACGAATAAAGAGATTGAAACTTTTCTCTGTTGGATAAAACAAGGAGCACTAAATAATTAAATAATTATTTGATTAATTCTCCTTGTAGATATACTTGTTCTATTTGAGGATTCCCAAAGTAGTAAGGGATTTGAGCAATGTTTTCCATTGGTTTAGTTATGTAAAAGTTTGCTTTTTTCCCTATAGTAATACTTCCTAGTTTATCGTTAAGTTCCATAGCAGCAGCTCCATTTATTGTAGCAGCGTTAATGGCCTGTTGCGGCGTTAACTTCATTTTTATACAAGCTAACGAAACTACAAAGTTCATATTCCCCGAAGGAGTTGAGCCTGGGTTATAGTCTGTTGCTAAAGCGATCGGTAAGTCTGCCTCAATTAATTTTTTTGCGGGAGCATAAGGAATACCTAAGAAAAAAGAACAAGATGGAAGTAGTGTTGGAATTGTAGAGCTACCTTGTAACTTTAATATGTCTTTTTCTTGCATAACTTCAAGGTGGTCAACAGAAAGTGCATTGTTTTCTACTCCACATTCAATACCTCCAATTGAAGTAAACTGATTAACATGAATTTTTGGTTTTAGACCGATGGCAATTCCAGCTCTAAGAATTTTATCTGTTTCTATTGGTGTGTAGTAGTTTGTTTCACAAAATACATCAATATAGTCAGCTAATTTTTCAGAATTTATTATAGGTAGCATTTCATCTATAATCAGATCAATGTATGCATTTCTATTGTTTTTATAAGAATTTGGTACAGCATGAGCCCCTAGGAATGTAGCTTTAATACTCATTCTAGTTTCTTTTTTTAATCGTTGTATTACGCGTAAAGATTTAAGCTCTCCTTCAATACTTAACCCGTATCCACTTTTAATCTCCACCGCTCCAGTTCCAAGCTTTTCTAATTCTCTAATTCGGTTTAACGCTCCTTCAAAAAGTGCTTCTTCGTCCATCTCAGATAGTTTTTTAGCAGAATTTAGAATTCCGCCACCTTTTAATGCGATTTCTTCGTAAGTTAATCCATTTATACGGTCTTCAAATTCTTTTTCTCTAGATGTAGCAAAAACTAGATGGGTATGTGAATCGCACCAAGTAGGAAAAATCATTTTATTTTTAATATCTATATATTGTGTGTTTTCTGGAAGGGATAAGTTATCCATCTTTCCGTAGTCCGCTATAAGCCCGTTTTCAACAATTAGAAAAGCATTTTCTATTGAGTTGATATTGTTTAAATCTTTGCCTCTTAGTGATTTTGTATTTTTTGGAAGTATACAATTAAGAGATTTTATATTTATGAAGTAAGAAGTCATTTTTTTACTTTTTTTGGCGAAGGTAATTTTTTTGAAATGATAATTAAACTGTAGATTAGTAAAAAACAAAATGAATCCTTAATTTTGAAATAATGGAGAACTTAATCATAGATAAATCAACCAAAACCCCAGGAATTAATTTTGATGTTCAAACCGGAGAATTATTATTGGAGGGAATATCTATACCTGAAAATACGATTGAATTTTATGCTCCAGTTATGAATTGGTTAAATAGTTATAAAGATCAAGCCCAAAGCAAGACAACTCTTGTTCTAAAATTAGAGTATTTTAATACAAGTACTTCTGTAATTTTACTAAATATTTTTAAGGTTTTTAGTCAAATAGAGGCTTCAGAACTAAAGGTAAAATGGTTTTTTGAAGAAGACGATATCGAGATGGAGGAAGTAGGAGAAGACTACCAAAATATCGTGAAGGTACCTTTTGAATTAATTCCAATAGAAAGTTTTTAACTAAACAAGTTTTATAAATTTAGTTTATTAAAGCTTATTTTCATAAATTGAACTCGCTATGAAAAGCCAGTTTTTTTTTCTTTTAGTAATATTTATATCTTTTTTAGATGTTAGTGCTCAGTTTTCCTCTTTAATATGGGATTGGGTTCAAGAAATAGACGCTAATGGTTATCAAGTTGTACATGATGTTGTAGTTCATAATAATGGAACTGATATATATGTAGTTGGTGGCTTTGAAAATAAACTGAATTTGAATTCTTCCCAGTCTTCTGCTAATTCTGGAATAGAAAGTTATGGAGGTCGTGATGGTTTTGTTTCTAAATATGATGCTGCTGGTGTTTTAATTTGGTCTTTTAATATTGGGGGGCAGCTTGACGATGAAATAATGGCTGTTGATATAGATTATGAAAATGACAATATTCTTGTAACAGGTTATTGTAGTGGTAATAATGTAAGATTTAGGGGGACCACAAGTAATGAAGATTTAGCTAGTGCATGGGGAGGTAAAGATGTTTTGATTGCGAGTTACGATTTTTCTGGAAATTTAATTAGAAGACAAATTGATGGTGGATTAGGAGATGATATAGGTCATGATATTTTATTCGTGCCCAGAATAGGTCCACTTGATTTAAGTAGATTTATATATACAGGAGAGTTTGATAGTCAGATGGAATTAATTTCAGGAGCTATTAATGTTGGACCCAATGATGGTAAAAAACACATGTTTATAGCTTCAAGGTTTTTGAGAGGGGGAGATTTTTATGAGTTTGATTGGAGGGCTAATACAAAAGGTGATGGCCAACAAGGATTAGGTTTGGCAAGAATAGATGAGGAAGTTTTTATTGCTGGTAATTATAATTTTTTGATTGGCTATGAAGGTGAAGATAATTTTAGTGGTGGTTTTAATACAGGTATTACAGCTCCAGAGGATACAAATGGAAATATATTTGTTTTAAAGTTAAATGGTGTTGATGGAAACTTTGAAAGCGGCAGATCAGTTAAAAGTTCTGGAGTAGATAATTTTGGAGCATTAAACGCTAGGGGCGGTTCATTATTTATAAGTGGAGCTGTCTCAGATAGTGTGAGCTATGGTTTTAGTAGTGTAATTGAGACTGGAATTATTGGTCAAGAGGCTTTTTTAGCAACGTTTGATGCAAATTCTATGAATTATATCCAACATTTTAGAGAGCCAAACATA
>CALDTD010000074.1 GCA_937924345.1 uncultured Flavobacteriales bacterium
AAAATGAAAAATCTTTATCGTTCCACTCCAAAGCACTAAAAACCGCAAAGGAATACGCAAACCCAAAAGCAATAGCAAACGCATACATAAATATAGGTAGAATTTACACTAAACTTAGTGATGAAGAAAAGGCAAAGACAAACTATTTTAACGCCATAAAAATTGGTGAAAAAATCAAAAGTTATGCTATAAAATCGGCTGCAAATAGTTCGCTTGGAGAACTTTATAAAAAATTAAAAAAAAATAATATTGCTACCCAGTATTACATTGAGGCATTGGAAGACATTTTACAAACTGACAATGTTTATCTACAGGGGATTGCCTATAAAAATGTAGGAATAATGCAACGTTTGGTGAAAGAAGACAGTGAAAGTTTAACTTCTTTTAAAAGAGCTTTACAAAAACTAGAATTAGTCGATGATAAAAGAGAGCTTTCCGAAATCAACTTTATACTGGGCGAATTTTATCAAGATAAAAAAGAGTTTGACAATGCCATCATCTACATGAAAAACAGCCTCGGTTATGCAGAACTATCAGGCCATCAAGAGTACATAAAAAAAGGGTATGAAAATCTGGCAAATGTCTATGAAGAAAATAAAGACTACAAGAATGCTTATGATTACCTCAAGTATTTTAGCGCAATTAAAGACACCAAATTCATTTCCGAATTAGAAGCACAAATTGAAATTGAGAAGAAAAATAGAGAAATTGCTCTAATCAACCAAGAAAGTCAGTTTGAAGTTCAAGAAGCGACAAACAGAACTTATATCCTATTAATCGCAGCTATTATTATTTTTATTTTCAGTCTGATTCTTTATTATAACCTTCGTCAAAAAAACAAAATTAACAAAGAACTAAAAAGGGCTACTGATCTTGCAAATAAATCTATTCAAGAAAAAGAAGAATTTTTCGCTTTTACAAGTCACGAGATCAGAACCCCATTAAATGCTGTAGTAGGAATGACTCAATTGCTCGACAATACGCAACTATCTGAAATTCAATACAAATATTTAAAAACAATAAAGGCAAGTGCGAATAATATTTTGTTTTTGGTAAATGACGTATTAGACTTAGCAAAATTAGAAAAAGGAGCAATTGAATTAGAATCTGTAGATGTTTCGCTTCAAGAAATTACTGCAACAATTGTAGATTCACTTAGTTATAAAACCAACGACAAACCCTTAAAACTAACAACTAATATAGACCAAAACTTACCTCATTATTTAAAAGGAGACCCACTTCGAATTAATCAGATTTTATTAAACTTAACAGACAACGCATTAAAATTTACGAAACAAGGAGAAGTAAACATTAGCATCGCTTTAGAAAAAGAAGAGTCAAATAACCTAACCGTATTGTTTAAAGTAAAAGATACTGGAATAGGAATTACAAAAGTAAAATTAAATAAAATTTTTGAAAGCTACCAACAAGCCTCTGTAGATACAAGTAGAAACTATGGTGGAACAGGGTTAGGCCTGGCAATAACTAAACAACTCATAGAATTAATGGGGGGTAAAATCGCTATAAAAAGTGAACCAAATAAAGGAACAGAGTTTACATTTAAACTGACTTTGAATAAAAGTACTAGTACAAAAGAAAAACAAAAAATCACTAAAGTAGAACCTCTTCGTAATCTCTCTATTTTAGCTGTAGACGATACAGATTTAAACCGTTCTATTTTTTATGATTTAGTGCATTCTGAAAAGCATAATGTAACAGTAACACTTGCTGAAGATGGACAAAAAGCTATTGAAATTTGTAAGGATAAAAAGTTTGATGTGATAATGATGGACTTACAAATGCCTATATTAAATGGATTTGATACAACAGCAACTATTAGGAGAAACAGTAATAACCCAAATCAAAACACTCCAATTATTGCTATGACTGCACATGCTATAGAAGGAGTCTCAAAAAGGTGTGATGAAGTTGGTATGAGTGACTATATTGCTAAACCTATTAACATTTCACATCTATACAACAAAATAAGAGCATTAACTAAAAGTACAGTACCAGATATAAAACCGCTTGAAACTGTTTCTTCAGAAACACAAAATACAAAAGCAATTAACTTAATAACTGAACGGGTAAATCTAACAGAATTATCAGCTCTTGTTGGAGGAAAGGCTCCTAAAATTATAAAATACATCGATTTATTTTTAAAAAACATCCCTAAAGATATGGCGTTATTAAAGAACCAATTTAAAGCAAAAGAATGGGAAGAGGTTGCTAAAACTACACATAAGATAAAAGGAAATGCAAGTTATATGGGAATTAGCCAAGCGAAAGCCATACTTATAGAAATTGAAAAACTAAAAGAAGATGTTGCAGATATTGATAATAATACGGATATTGTCGATACTTTAGAAGTGATTTTAAACCAATCTTCTGAAGACTTAACTTTAATTAAACAAAATCTAACGGCATAAAATATGAGAACGATTGTAGTTGATGATGACGATTTGTCTAGAAATGTAATCGAAGATTTAATTGAAGAATCTTCTGATATTGAATTAATTAAATCTTGCGAAGATCCTGTTGAAGCATTTAAAGCAATAAAGGAAGAACACATAGACTTGGTTTTTTTGGATATTGAAATGCCTAAAATGGATGGTATGGAAATGATTCGTTCATTAAATCCTTTGCCACAAATTATTCTAGTTACTTCTCATACAGAATATGCATTAGAGTCTTACGAATATAATGTTACCGACTTTATTCAAAAGCCAATTACGTTGCCTCGCTTCTTAAAAGCAGTTGAAAAAGCAAAAGCTAGATTTGAAGATAACAGAGCAAACATTAGCACAAAAGACAAAACAATCTTTATAAAAACAGACTCTAAACTGGTGCAGATTAGCACAGAAGATATTTTATGGATTGAAGCTCTAGGTAACTACATGCGTATTTTTACGACTGATGATAAGTTTACCATTCTTAGTACAATGAAAGATATCGTATCTAAATTACCAGAAGATCAGTTTACACGTGTTCATCGTTCTTTTGTGATTAGAGTAGACAAAATAAAATCTATAGAAGACAATTATATATTGATCAAAGACAAGCAAATTAGTATTGGAAAAGCTTATAAAGATGAATTAAACAAGAAATTGAATCTGCTATAATTCAATTTATATTATAAATACAAGCTATCCCACATTATTTTTATTTTGTGGGACTTTTTTTATCTACTTTTTTAAGAAACTCAATATTTCTTTTCAATCCACTATACTTTGTTCTCTTTACAGCAGACTTTCTAAATATGTCTTGAAAAAGTGGTTGTTCAATTTCTTCCCAATCCTTTTTAGTTAACTTCAATAAATCGGGATGAGGATCAAACCAAGGTTCGTTATGTTGTAATGAAAAACGGTTCCAAGGACAGACTTCTTGGCAAATATCACAGCCGAACATCCAGTCTTCAAACTTTCCTTTTACTTCAACTGGTATCGCATCTTTTAACTCTATAGTAAAATAAGAAATACACTTACTTCCATCAACTACATAAGGTCTTATTATTGCTCCCGTGGGGCAAGCATCTAAACATTTAGTACAAGAACCACAAAAATCCTTTACCTCAACAGTATTATAATCTAACTCTAAGTCGAGCAGTAATTCTGCAACGAACAGATAAGAACCTTGACCTTTTGTTATCAAATTGGCATTTTTACCTATCCACCCCAAGCCTGCTTTTTTAGCCCAAACCTTATCCAAAACAGGAGCAGAATCAACAAAATAACGTCCATTTACATCACCAATTTCCTCTTGAATAAAAGTATAAAGTTCTTTTAGTTTTTGTTTAATTAAGGTATGGTAATCTTTACCATAAGCATACATAGAAATTTTGGGGGCTACTGGGTCTTGTTGCTTTTCGGATGTATAATAATTATAAAGTAACGAAACAACACTCTTAGTATCTTCTACCAATAAACGAGGATCTAACCTTTTGTCAAAATGATTTTCCATATACTGCATTTTACCATGCGCATTTTGGTGTAACCACTTTTCTAACCTAGGTGCTTCTTCCTCTAAAAAACCAGCTTTTGCCACTCCAACAAAAGAAAAACCAAGTTCGAATGCTTTTTGTTTTATGAGTGCTGTATTTTTTTGAGTTTTCACTCTACAAAACTAAGGAAAGTATTAGATATCTAGAAAAAATTGATAAGTAACAAGCTAATTTCACTACCTATTCTTTAGCTTTCATTAACTTTATAGAATGATTTATGCTAAAAGCTTATCACTAATCTTATTTAACTTATTTTTAGTTTATACTTTTAATTCTGAGAAAAAAGAAGAACCTCCTGTAACTTACTCGAAAAATATAAGACCTATAATCAGTCAATATTGTTTGAATTGTCATGCAGGTAAACGACCAAAATCGAAACTTGACTTATCTACTTACGAAAACTTAAAGAAAGCAATAGAAAATAAGAATCTATTATTACGAATCAATAATAAAAAGAGACCCATGCCTAAAGGAGGTTTAATGCCTTTGGAAAAGAGAAAATTAATTGAAAAATGGGTAAATCAGGAGTTTAAAAAGTAAAACTGTAACAAGATTTCTAAAATTGCATAAAAAGTGTAGTTTTGCATTAATTAATCACATTTAAAACAAGTATAGCATGCAACTGTACAACAAATTAAGTGCGAAAGAACGCGCTGAACTCATAGATAAAGCTGGAAAAGAAAGGTTAACGATTTCTTTTTATCAGTATTACAATATTAAAGATCCTCAAGCATTTAGGGACGAATTGTTTATCGCTTGGGACGCTTTAGATGTATTGGGACGTACTTATGTTTCTAACGAAGGAATAAATGCCCAAATTTCTGCACCTGCAGATCGTTTTTTAGATTTAAAAACTCAATTAGACAGTATAGATTTCTTAAAAGACATTCGTTTAAATGTCGCGATAGAACAAGACAATAAGTCTTTTCTAAAACTTAAAATAAAAGTTCGAGAGAAAATAGTAGCCGATGGGTTAAACGACGAAACTTTTGATGTAACCGACATTGGCACTCATTTAAATGCAGAAAAGTTTAACGAATTAATGGATGACCCTGACACTGTTTTGGTTGATATGCGAAACCATTATGAAAGTGAAATTGGCCACTTTAAAGGAGCAATTACTCCAGACGTAGATACGTTTAGAGATTCTTTACCAATTATAGAAGAAGACCTTAAAGAACACAAAGAAGATAAAAATTTGTTGATGTATTGTACTGGAGGAATTCGTTGCGAAAAGGCTAGTGCTTACTTTAAACATAAAGGTTTTAAAAACGTTTTTCAACTAGAAGGAGGCATTATTGAATATACAAGGCAAACAAAAGAAAAAGACTTAGAAAATAAATTTATTTGTAAAAATTTTGTTTTTGACCATAGAAGAGCAGAAAAAATTACAGATGATGTAATCTCTAACTGTCACCAATGTGGCGAACCTTGCAATGTGCATGTAAACTGTCAAAACCAAGCTTGTCATTTACTATTTATACAATGTGAATCTTGCGGGACTAAAATGGATACTTGTTGTAGTACAGAATGCCAAGAAATAGCAAGTTTACCTTACGAAAAGCAAAAGGAACTAAGAAGAGGCAAAGAAACAAGTAATAAGATTTTTAAGAAAGGACGTTCCGAAGTTTTAAAGTACAAACAATAATAAATTGATTCATCAAGCTAAATCTTATTTTAACTACCGAACAAAGGCAGTAGGGAAACATGGTGTTCATTCGCCTTTTGTTTATGATTTACTACACCATGTTTTAGATAAAAAGGATGAGTTTTATGCTTTCAAAGCAATTGAATTAATTCGCGAAAGCTTAAAAATAAATCAGCAAACTATTGAAGTTAATGATTTGGGAGCTGGCTCTAAAGTGAACAATACAAACAAAAGAAGTATAAGCCAAATTATAAAATCTTCTGCTAAGGCACCAAAATATGGACAACTTTTATTCAGGTTAGCAAATTATTTTGAAGCAAATACAATAGTAGAGCTAGGCACTTCACTAGGTATTTCGACTGCTTATTTGGGGAAAGCTAGAAAATCGTCAAGTATTTACACTTTAGAAGGGGCAAACGAAATTACAAAATTAGCACAGCAAAACTTTAACAAACTAAAGTTACCCAACATTAAAATAATAGAGGGAAATTTTGATGAAACATTACCAAACCTTTTAGAAAAGGTAGAAAAAGTAGACTTAGTGTTCTTTGATGGTAACCATACAGAAAAGGCTACGTTAACTTACTTTGAACAATGTCTTGAGAAAGTGCATGAAGATTCTATTTTTGTATTTGATGATATTTATTGGTCTGAAGGAATGACTAAGGCCTGGAAAACAATTAAGAAAAACGAACAGGTTACTGTTACTTTAGATATTTTTGAATTAGGAATAGTATTCTTTAAAAAAGAACTAAAGAAACAAGATTTTGTCATTAACTATTAATTTTTGAGACAAATAACACATGAGAGCACTAGTTATATCTGGAGGAGGAAGTAAAGGCGCATTTGCAGGTGGAATGGCAGAGCACTTTATTAATGATTTAGGTACAGATTACGATATCTTTACAGGATCTTCGACAGGGAGTTTATTAATTCCAATGCTCGCTTCTAATAATATAAAAAAAGCGAAAGAAGTATATACCTCTATCACCGAAAAAGATATTTTCTCGATCAACCCATACAAAATAAAAGTAAAGCGTGGTGTTGTAAAAATAAAGATGAATCACTTTAATATTTTACGTTCGTTTTGGAAGGGGAATAAAACATTTGGTTGCTCTAGAAAACTGCGAAAAACAATCGGAAAATTTTTTAAAGAAGAAGATTTTGAATTTATAAGAAAAAGCCACAGAGATGTGATTGTTACTGTTTCTAATTTATCGCTTAACGCAGTTGAATATAAAGCGCTTAAAGACTGTAAATACGAAGATTTTTGCGATTGGGTATGGGCTTCTGCTAACTTTCTACCTTTTATGAGTTTAGTGACTAAAAACGGAATGGAATATGGCGATGGAGGTTTTGGAAATAATATTCCTATTCAATCGGCAATTAATGCTGGTGCTACCGAAATAGATGTAATTGTTTTAGACCCAATAGAATCGGTTTCTAACCGAATGAAATCTACCAATGCAATAGATTTACTGTTTAATGTTTTTGATTTTTTACTCGATCAAACAACGAATAGCAAATTAGAACTTTCGAAATTAAAAAGTTCTATTAATAAAGTGAAAATTAATGTTTATCATACTCCAAGTAAGTTAACCGAAAATTCATTGGTTTTTAATCAGAAAAGAATGCAACGTTGGTGGATGGAAGGAAGAGCTTATGCTAGAAAAGTACGTTCAGAATCAACGATAATTCAACCAGAAAAGTAATATGAACGCACTCGATACTATTTGCGCATTGTCCACCCCACAAGGCGTTAGCGCCATTGCTCTTATACGGCTTACGGGCAGCGAATCGATAACGGTTGTAAATCGGTGTTTTTCTAAAAACATTACAGACGCAAAAGGCTACACCGTTCATTATGGTTCTATTTTAGATAACAATAAAGTTATAGACGATGTAATTGTAACTATTTTTAAAGGACCAAATTCATTTACAGGAGAAAATACGGTTGAAATCGCTTGTCATGGTTCGCTGTTTATACAACAACGCATTATAGAAGTTCTAATCGGAAATGGAGCAAGGTTAGCAGAAGCTGGTGAATTTTCTAAACGCGCATTTTTTAATGGGAAATTTGATTTATCGCAAACAGAAGCTATTGCAGATTTAATTCATTCTCAAAGTGAAGCCGCTCATACTATTGCAATTAATCAAATGCGCGGAGGGTTTTCTAACGATTTAAAATTATTAAGAGAACAGTTAATCCATTTTGCCTCTCTCGTAGAGTTAGAACTTGACTTTGCTGAAGAAGATGTAGAATTTGCAGACCGAACAGAACTCACAAATTTAGTAGAAAAAGTTAGTCAATTAGTTAAACAACTTGCTGCATCGTTTAAACTTGGTAACGCCATTAAAAACGGTGTAAACACTGCAATAGTTGGGCGGCCAAATGCTGGTAAATCAACATTATTAAACGCATTACTAAATGAGGATCGAGCTATAGTTTCGGATATTGCAGGAACGACTAGAGACACCATTGAAGAAACACTAATTTTAGAGGGAGTAGAATTTCGTTTTATTGACACAGCAGGTCTTAGAGAAACTGAGGACAAAATTGAAAAAATAGGTGTAGAAAGAGCATTACAAGAAGTTCAAAAATCGGCAGTTTATCTTTATTTGTTCGATTTAAATGAATTGACATTATCTGAAGTGCAAAAAGACCTTTCTGAATTACCAAATGAGATAGCTCACTTAGTAATAGCCAACAAAACCGATTTGGCTTCTGAGGAACTACAGAAACAGTTTAAAGAAAGTGGTCTTAATATTGTTTTTATTTCTGCAAAACAAAAAAATGCAATAGAAGTGCTTAAAGCTGAATTATTAAAGACAATAGATATTTCATCTCTATCTGCAAACCAAACAATTGTGACCAATATTCGTCATTTCGAAGCCTTAAAACGTGCCGAGGAAGATTTAATAAAAGTGACCGAAGGTTTACAAAATGGTTTGTCTGGCGACTTTATTGCTATGGATATAAGGCAAGCGCTACACCATATCGGAACCATTACTGGAGAAGTATCAACAGATGATTTATTGGGGAATATTTTTGCTAATTTCTGTATTGGAAAGTAAAAAAACACAGCTATTACATCAAATACTTTAAATTTTGGCTTCTTTTGTTTTTCAAGGCAAAATATGTTAATTTTCCTGTAGTTTTATGAAATATTCAGTATTGCTTATTTTTATTTTTGGTTCAGTCAACTTTGTAGTTTCACAAGTTAAATCGTTGAATCTTTCCAGAACTAAAGAAAGAATAGAAATAGATGGCGAAATGAATGAAGCAAGTTGGTTAAATGCCGAAGTGGCTTCAAACTTTCTAGAGCGAAATCCAACCGAAGGAAATCCTCCAAAATTTAAAACAGAAGTAAGAGTTACTTTCGATAATAATAATATTTATGTCTTAGGTTATTGTTTCGACGATTATCCAGACAGTATCTTAACTCAACTTGGCGAACGAGACGACAACTTAAACGCTGATTTATTTACCTTTTCGTTTGACCCTTACAACAAAAAACAAGATGCTTTCGTATTTAGAGTTTCTGCTTCTGGAGTGCAATCTGATAGTCGTTTTTCTGATGGTTCGTTTAATGCTGTTTGGGAAAGTGCTGTAAAAATAGTAAATGATGGTTGGATTGTAGAAATGAAAATACCTTACTATGCCATTCGTTTCCCTAAAGATAAACAGCAAAATTGGCGTATTAATTTTGAAAGAGGAATTCGAAGGTCGCGAACAGATTTACAATGGTCTTTAGTCCCGAAGAACACAGAAACACCCATCAACTTTTGGGGAAAACTAGACGGCTTATCTAATATCGAAGATCCGTTAAGGTTGTCTTTGTCTCCTTATGTATCTTCGTTTTATGAATTTTCTGGTGGATCCTCTTCTTTAGGTTATGGAGCAGGGGCAGACTTAAAATTAGGGTTAAACGAAAGCTTTACGCTTGATATGACATTACTTCCCGATTTTTCTCAAGTTCGTTCAGATAATATTGTAAAAAACTTAGGTGCTTTTGAAGTTGCATTTGAAGAACAACGTCCTTTTTTTCAGGAAGGGGTGGAACTTTTTAATAAAGGAGATCTTTTTTACTCTAGAAGAATTGGCGGAACTCCAAGTAATTTTTCTGCCCCATTTATTCAACTAGATTCGAATGAAATCGTAATTGATAACCCAAATAATGCTAATTTAATTAATGTCGCTAAAATATCTGGACGAACTAAAAAAGGTTTAGGAATAGGTGTTATGAATGCCATTACAGGAGAAACAAATGCAATCGTTAGAAATGAAGAAACAAACGAAACTAGAAACATAAAAACAGAACCTTTAGTTAATTACAACATTATTACACTCGATCAAAACCTTAAAAACAATAGTTCTATCTACTTTATAAACCTCAACACCAACAGGAAAGGTGATTTTACAGATGCAAATGTTTCTGCTTTAGGTGCTAATCTTATTTCTAAAAACGCTAGCTATTCGCTTTCTGGAGATTTAAAAATTTCTCAACGAAGTAAGCAATTAGAATCTACACTATTTCAATCAAATTCTAGCGATGGAATAAGCTATTCAACAAGTTTTAATAAAATTAGCGGAAATTTTAAATTCGGAATCTCTTCGGAAAGTAAAAGTAGAACATTTAACCCTAACGATTTAGGTCTGAATTTTACAACAAACACGCGGAATCATGCGGCAAGTATACAGTACAATAAGTACAATCCATTTTGGAAATTAAACAGCGCTTACAATCGATTATCGTTCAATTTAACCCAAAATTATAGCACAGGTGAACTACTTAAAAAAGAATACAGTGGTAGTTCATTTATTACTACGCCTAAGTTTCATACCTTTTACTTCGAAACTAGCGGACAAATTAGCGACGGAATTGACTTATTTGAATCACGTGTTCCGGGCCAAGACTTCATTACTCCAGAGTATAACTATAATGCTGTCGGTATATCCTCTGATTACAGAAAGAAGTTTGCCTTAGATGCAGAAATAGGTTATGGAAGAGGATTTTTCTCTAATTATATAGACGGCGAATATTTTAATATAGACATCTCTCCTATTATACGAATAAACGATAAACTAACGTTAACACCTTCTAGTAACTGGGTTCGTTTTAATAATGATATAGGTTTTGCAGGATATTTTAACAACATACCTAAATACGGTGTTAGAAATGTACGAACATTAACAAACATTTTACAAGGAAAATATTTATTTAAAAACAATCTTTCTCTTACTCTACGAATAAGACATTATTGGTCTTACGGGGTTTACAGCTATTATGGAGACCTAGATAGTGAGGGCTATATTGTTAAGGACAGTCAATTTAACGAGAATGCAAATTTTAACTTTAATGCATTTAATACCGATTTAATTTTTGCTTGGCAATTTGCACCAGGTAGCTTTTTAAACATAGTTTATAAAAACGCACAAGATAGAGATAGTGAAACGATTAACACCTCTTATTTTAATAATTTAGAAGGCGTGTTTGCAGAAGACCAATTAAATAGAATTACTTTAAAAATAGTTTACTTTTTTGATGTCGTATCTAGCTACAAGAAAGTGATTAAATAAAAAAATTACTGTTAATCAAAATCGACTATCCTTCTTTAAATTAAAGAATTTCTTGTATTTTGTGATAAGTCTTAGAGTTAAACTAAGCTATAATGATGAAAGAAGACAAAACTTATAAAAAAAAGCTGCCCTACGTTATAGAAGACATAAAGGATTGGCCCATTTATAAAATAAGTCAACAAAAAGATCACTACCTCAAAGAAATTATAGCTAAAACAAAAGCAGAAACACTAACACGTATTAGTAGTAATAAAGAATTACTAGACGAATTAAAAATTATTCGTTATCAAGAAATAATACGGTTAAAAAAAAATGCTTGGCAATCTGATAAGCCCAGCGAATTGGAATTTTGGAAACAAAAGAAAAAGGAAATTATAGACGCTTCTAAAATAGAAGAAGAACCTAAACAACGTATAGAACTAGAGCGATTATTGGATGATATAATGACGCTTTATGCAGAAGAAATTGTCGCAAATTTTGATCCAGGAAAGCATAAAATAGCAAGAACAGTACTTCCTTTTATTTTTTCGAGGTTACTAAACACTTTTCCAGGTAAATTATATAAATTATTTAAGCCTGTAAAATCGGTGCATGAAAAAATGCAGCTTTACGGAGAGGTAGAACAAATTCGTAAACTATCTACACAAGGCACATTAGTTTTTGTACCCACTCATTTTAGCAACTTAGATTCTCCTACTGTTGGTTTAGCAATAGAAGGAATAGGTTTACCTGCTGT
>CALDTD010000075.1 GCA_937924345.1 uncultured Flavobacteriales bacterium
AGAATTCAATACCGAAGGAGTATTGGAAGACATGGAAGTAATCGTTAATTTAGAACAATTAGATTCTATAATTATTGCAAAAATTAATCAGCATTTAAAAACTACTTTTAATCGGTATAAAATAAAAAAAATCCAAGAACAATTAAAAGGAAGTAAAGTAGCATTACTAAAAAACTTTAACCACTACAACCCTAATTTAATAACTGGTTATGAACTTGTATTAAGCGGAAAGCATAATAAAGAAACTAAACTTTACGAGTATTTTTTTGATAAAAATGGCAATTTTATAAGTCAGCAAGAAATTATTCCTAATATTAAAACATTCCTTGAAGACTAGTCGTTACATATTCGTTCTGTTCTTTTGCTTAATCTTTTTTGGGGGATCAGCACAGAAGCTAGACTATGGTATTTTACCAGCGCTAACGCTCAATAAAGATATTAGTTCTAATAAGGCTTTCACCTTTAATTATCAACAGAGAAATTTATTCTTTAATTCATCAACTAAAGAATGGAATCACCGACAGGTTTTGTCTGACTATACCTTTTTCTACAAACAAAAAATAGGCTTAAATACAAAAGTAGCAATTGGAAGTCTTATTCGCTTTGCTAAAGGTATTATTACAATAAGAACATTGCAGCAAGTATCTTTTTCAAAATCGTTCACACACTTTAAAGTCGGGCAACGCACTCGCTTCGATCAAACATTTTATGATAACCTAACAACTTTTAGACTTCGATACAGAATCGGATTTCTAATTCCTATTCAAGGAAGAAAGTTAGATAATAAAGAGCTTTATATTAAATTAAACAACGAATATTTAAACCAATTTGAAAAAAAGCAATACGAACTAGAAATAAGACTTATTCCTGTTCTAGGCTACACATTAAGTAAACGTGCAAAATTAGAATTTGGATATGATTACCGCCTTTCAGGGTTAAATTCTCCCAACTTAAAACAAGTACTTTGGAGCACCGTTAGTCTTCATTTGAACTTTTAATTCGGTGCATAAAATGAAAATTACGTTTGGAAATTAACATTTTTTAAGCACAGGCTAAATTTATTTCTAACTATTTCAATAGTAATACTATTATATTTGCGAAAAATTTAATTAAAATGAGTGTGTTTAATCGCAACTTAAATATAAGCGTAACTCAAAAAGTTTTTATCAAGAATCCTGACTCATCAGATTTAGGTAAAAAAATAATAAGTGGAGCAATAGACTTAATAGAAGACTTAGGTTTCGAAGAGTTTACTTTTAAAAAGTTGGCTAACCATATTTCTTCAACCGAGGCATCTATTTATCGCTATTTCGAAAGCAAACATTACCTATTGGTATATTTAGTTGTTTACTATTGGGCTTGGCAAGAGTACCGATTACAACTTAGATTGACTAACATAGAGTGTGCGAAAGAGCGGTTAGAAAGAGCCTTGACTGTTTTAACAGAGAAAATTGAGGAAGATTCCGATTTTTCACGAATAAATGAAGTTAAGCTCAACCGAATAGTTTCTAAAGAATCCTCTAAAATCTATATGAACAAAGCTGTTGAAAAAGATAATGAAATGGGGTATTTTGGTCAGTATAAAGCAGTTGTTCAGTTAGTTTCGGATTTAATATTAGAAATTAATCCAACTTTTAAATATCCTCACATGTTGGTTTCTACAGTAATAGAAGGAGCACATCATCAACGTTTTTTCGCAGAACACTTACCACGCCTTACCGATTTTATTGAAGGTGAAGATACCGTGACCACATTTTATAAAGGTTTAGTTATGAATACAATTATAACCGATTAACAATAGTATTAACAAGACAATGGAATCACAAAAGTTATCTCCCATAAAACGTTTCTGGTTATTGATAAAACCAGACTCAAAAGAAATTAGAAATATATACGTCTATGCTTTTTTCTTTGGATTAGTAAATCTTTCTTTACCAATAGGAATTCAAGCCATTATAAACCTTATTCAAGGGGGGACAATGACAACCTCTTGGGTAATTTTGGTATTATTTGTAATACTTGGTGTTGCTGCAGCAGGCGTTTTACAGATACAACAATTAAAAATTTCGGAGCATTTACAACAAAAGATTTTTTCTAGAGCAGCGTTTGATTTTGCTTATAGAATTCCTAAAGTAAAGTTAGAGGCACTTTACCAAAAGTATGCGCCAGAGTTAATGAATAGATTCTTTGATGTTGTTTCTGTTCAAAAAGGATTATCAAAAATATTGATTGATTTTTCTACTGCATCTGTACAAACGGTATTTGGATTACTACTACTCTCTTTATACCACCCGTTCTTTATTGTTTACAGTTTAGTTTTAGTTGTGTTAGTGTATTCTATTTTTAAATTTACTTCAATTAAAGGGCTAGAAACAAGCTTGATTGAATCTAAACATAAATACAACATAGCACATTGGTTACAAGAACTTGCAAGGACCAGGATTAGTTTTAAACTTGCAGGAAATACTGATCTACCAATGCAAAGAACAAACGTTCAAGTTGGAAAATATATTGACTCTAGAGAAGACCACTTTAAGATTCTAAAATTTCAGTATATTTTAATGGTTACCTTTAAGGTGTTGGTAACCTCTGGTTTACTTATTGTCGGAAGTATTCTGGTAATGGAACAACAAATGAATATCGGTCAGTTTGTTGCAGCAGAAATTATTATTTTATTAGTAATAGGATCTATAGAAAAGCTAATTCTAAGTTTAGAAACTATATACGATGTTTTAACAGCATTAGAAAAAATTGGGCAAGTTTCCGATTTAGAATTAGAGAATATTACGGGTATAAAAGTAAACCCAGACGAAGTTAATGAAGGTCTGTGTGTAGAATTTAAAAATGTAGATTTTAGTTATCCTGGTCAGGAAATGAATGTCTTTAATGATATTTCTTTTAAAGTAACTTCTGGCAAAAGCATCATGATTGAAGGAGACAGTGATTCTGGTAAAACTACTATTTTATACTTATTAGCTGGTTTATATCAAATAAATCATGGCAACATTATAATCAATGATTTACCAATTGGTAACTATAACCCGCTTTATCTTCGTTCTATAATTGGGGATTGTTTAATGGATGAACTTTTATTTGAGGGAAGCTTACTAGAAAATATCACAATGGGTAGAAAAAATGCTACATTCGAAAATGTTAAGTGGGCATTTGAAAAGTTAAACTTAAATGATTTTTTAAAAACTTTGGATAAGGGGTTCGATACTCAAATTTTTCCACAAGGAAAGCAGTTTTCTAGCGGTATTGTACATAAATTAATCTTGGCAAGAAGTATTGTAGATAAGCCAAAACTACTTCTAGTAAAAGATGTGTTTTCTTCTATGGATAAAGAAGATTGGGAAAACATAATGACATTCCTTACAGACAAATCTAACCCTTGGACAATTTTTATAGCTTCACAAAATAAAGAGTTAAAAAGTAGAGTTGATGCAGTTTTGTTAGCAGAAGATAATTCATTAACTAAAATAAGCTAAATTATGTTGAATATATCTAACAATAAGGTTTCCCAACATATAAAAGCGGGAGAATATTCTACTCTAATTGCTGTAGAAAATAAAAAATCAAGTAAAGTACTCCGACGCATTATTTATGTTGGTACAATTGTATCATTCATTATGCTTTTTTTACCATGGACACAAAATGTAAGATCTAAAGGGTCAGTTACAACACTCAAACCTGGACAAAAACCGCAAAGCTTGAACTCTATTATTGCAGGAAGAATTGAATCTTGGGCAGTACAAGAAGGAGACTTTGTTGAAAAGGGAGATACTATTTTAAAAATATCTGAAATAAAAGCTGATTACTTTGATAGTGCACTACTAGAGCGAACACAAAATCAAGTTGGCTTGAAAGAACAA
>CALDTD010000076.1 GCA_937924345.1 uncultured Flavobacteriales bacterium
ACAATAAATTGTTTGGCTTCCTAAATATAAAGTAAGTTTAAATTACTCTCCTACCACCTCAAAGTTAACTTTTACAGTAATTTCTTTGTGTAATTTAACTTCAGCTTCGAAAGTACCCGCCGATTTGATAGCTGTACCTAATAATTTAATTTTTCTTCTTTCTACTTCAAAACCAGCTTTGTTTAATGCTTCAGCAACTTGAACATTAGTAACAGATCCGAAAATCTTACCATTTTCTCCAACTTTAGCACCAACCTTAACAGTAGTTTCAGCTAATTTAGTAGCAACAGCTTGTGCTTCTTCTTTTAACTTCTCTAGTTTGTGGCTTCTTTGACGCATAGTTTCTGCATGCATCTTTCTAACTGAATCTGTAACGATTACAGCCATTTTTTGAGGGATAAGAAAATTTCTACCGTAACCATTCTTAACAGTTACAATTTCATCTTTATCACCTAAATTATCTACGTTCTTTTTTAATAAAACTTCCATTGTAATGTCCTCCTTATTTTAATTGATCTGCAAGATATGGTAATATTGCTAAATGACGAGCTCTCTTTACCGCTTGAGCAACTTTCTTTTGGTACTTAGCAGAGTTCCCTGTTAATCTTCTTGGTAAAATCTTACCTTGTTCGTTTATAAATTTTAATAAAAAATCAGGATCTTTATAATCAACATATTTGATTCCTAATTTTTTAAATCTACAATACTTATCTTTTTTAACATCGATACTAATCGGTGTTAAATATCTAATATCTGAATCTTTTCCAGCCATTTTTCTAATTTTTAAAAATTCTTAATGATTAAGCCTTAGCTTTCTTTCTTCTTCTTTCTGCGAATGCAACGTGATGTTTGTCCATTTTAGTCGTTAAAAAACGTAAAACACGCTCGTCACGTCTAAAAGCTAACTCTAACTTTTCTACTACATCTCCAGCTCCTTCGAATTCGAATAGTGAGTAAAAACCAGTTGATTTTTTTTGAATTGGATAAGCCATTTTCTTCAATCCCCAGTTTTCTACTTGAGAAATTTTCGCTCCAGCATCCTTAAGAATAGCTTGGAATTTTTCTACTGCTTCCTTTACCTGTACATCAGATAAAACGGGAGTTAAGATGAAAACAGTTTCGTAATTGTTCATATTATTTGTTTTAATAATTTTCATTTGTACACTTTGTACAGCCTGCAAAAGTAAATCTTTTTTTTGTAATTACAAATTTCAACAGCTAAAAGACAACCTACCTTAACTCAGCCTCCAACACCAAAGCACGCTCTCTTTTTATTAAATCATACAAATTAGAACGGAACATAATTGCTTTATTATTTCCCGAGAGCTTCAACTCACTTTCAGGCAGAACAGAAAGTAAACGGTGACTTCTTAAAATAAACACATATTTACCAATACTTAAATTTTCTTTTTGCTTTTCTATTTGTTTTAGTTGATGAGTAGGAATCACAATTTTTTCTCCTCTTTTAATCACTTTATTTCCATTTTGAGAGTAAAAACTATCCGAAGGTTTCCATTTAGATTTTTTCCAATAAGACATATTGTTTATTGCGGTGTTTAAAGCTGTTAAGTTTTTGAAGTTAACTTTCAACGTATAAATAAATTCGTCTTCATTAATTTTATAATTTGCTTTTGTAATTCCTTCTTTAGATTGCAACTCGGCAACAGCCTTTCTTATTTCACGCTCTATCTCATACGACTTTGGGACCTTTTGCCCTGCGATACTATCTAACTTCATTGCAGCACCAATTTTTATTTTACTTTGGCTAAGATTAAAAGTATAAGTCGCCACCCCAGAATTATCGGCATTTAACTCAATTTCCTCAACCACGTCTAAGCAACTAACGAAGAAAAAAGGAGTTAATATGAAAAGTAGTTTAATTAATCGATACATAGTTTATAATTTTACGCAATAACATTTTATTAGACCAATAGCTTTTAACATATTTGTAAAGCTAAAATAGATTGAACTTTTTGAATAAACTAAAGTACATACTTTTAATCGTAATTTTCTTCTTGTCAATTACCAATAATAATGCCCAAAAAGTCGGATTAGTTTTAAGTGGTGGTGGTGCTTTAGGATTAGCACATATAGGTGTAATAAAAGCCCTAGAAGAGAACAACATCCCCATAGATTACATAACAGGAACTAGCGCTGGAGCTTTGGTTGGGAGTTTATATGCTAGTGGATACTCACCTCAACAAATGGAAGAGCTAGTTGATAGTGAACTTTTTCTTAAAATGGCTTACGGAAAAACTAGCGAAGAATTAAAATACTATTTTAAAAGACCAGATGACGATGCATCGCTATTAAAAGTTTTATTCGAAAAACGTTTTTCTATTGTTAAAGCTATTCCTACTAACTTGACAAACTCTGCTTTACTTGACTATGAATTAATGACTAATTTCTCTGGTGTTTCAAAAGCTGCTAATTATAATTTCGACAGTTTATTTATTCCTTTTCGTTGTGTTGCTGCCGATGTAAATACAAAACAAGCATTTATTTTTAGTAACGGACATTTAAACCAAGCAGTTAGGGCTTCTATGACTTACCCAGGCTATTTAAGACCTATTAAAGTGAATAACAAACTAATGTTTGATGGAGGTCTATATAATAATTTCCCCAGCGATGTAATGTACGACGATTTCTATCCAGACATTATAATTGGAGTAAATTTATCGGACACACTTTCCCCACCAGATGAGGATGATGTTTTTTCACAATTAAAGAGTATGGTTATAAATAGAAGTAGCCTTAGCTTAATGTGCGAAAATGGAGTCTTAATCTCTCCTAAAATATCAATAGGAACATTTGACTTTGAGGGTGCTAAAACTGCTATTAATGAAGGATATGAATCTACTATCGAGAAAATTGAAACAATAAAAAACCGTATTAACCGAAGAGTTTCAAAAGATAGCGTTCAACTAAATCGTCAATCTTTTAAATCTTCTATTACGACTCATAAAATAAATAATGTGGTCATAAAAGGAGTTACTAAAAACCAGGCGAAGTTTATTAAAAATGCATTAATTCGAAAAAACGAAATTGATATTGACTTTCTAACCTTAAAAAAGCGATTCTTTAAACTTTTTGCTGATGAAAAAATTAAATCACTTTATCCGATTGCAACTTTTGACAAAGCATCACAAAAATATGAAGTTGAAATTACGGTAATTCCACAAAAGCCTTTTAGTGTAAAATTTGGCGGCGTATTTTCTTCTCGACCAATCAACACCGGATATTTTGGGTTAGAATACCTAAAATTGGGTAAAATTGGATTGAAATTAAACAGTGACATATATTTTGGAAAATACTACGGTTCTACAGCCGTTAATTTACAAGCTGATTTTAATACTCGAATTCCATTTTACCTAAAAGCTTATGGTGTTTTAAACAACTGGGATTACTTTAGAAGTTTTACCACTTTTTTTGATGCTGTTAAACCCTCTTTTGTAATTCAAAACGAAAGTTTTGTTGGTGGCGAACTAGGGTTTCCAATCGGCAAGAGAGGAAAACTTCACTTTAATTCCTCTTATGGTAAAAATAAAGATTCTTATTATCAAACATCTAGCTTTACTGCTAGTGACACAGCCGACATTACCACTTTAGTCGGAAATGTACATAGCATTAACTTTTCTTCCAACTCGTTAAACAGAATTACATATGCTTCTGAAGGTCATAAGTATTGTTTTTCAGCAAAGTTAATTGATGGATTAGAAAGTTATTTTCCAGGAAGCACTTCTAACTTTAACGATGAATTAATCAATAACCCACAACGCAATTTTTGGTTAACCGCTCATTTAGAACAGTATTTTAAATTTCATAAAAATATAAGACTTGGACTACAAGTAGATGGGGCTAACAATTGGACGAATCAGTTTTTTAGCAATTATACTTCTACAGTATTAAACGCTCCAATCTACCAACCTTTTCCAGAAAGTAGAACACATTTACACACGCAATACGCGGCTCACAGCTATGTAGGATTAGGTGTAAAATTAGTAACTCCAATTCGTCCAAATATAGATTTACGTGGAGAAGTTTACCTTTTTAGACCTACCGTACTAATCGAAAGATCACCTACTAATGAAGCAGTGTACAATTATGATTTGGCTTTACAAAACAACCGTTACATGGCTTCGGCGAAGTTGGTTTTTCATACTCCAATTGGCCCGCTTGCACTTGCAGCTAATTACTACGATGCAGAACTACCTAACCAACCTTGGTTCTTTTCTCTGAATTATGGATATATTTTATTTAATAGGAGGTTTGTGAAATAAGCATAGTCTAGTTACGTTTTCCTTGATTAAACTTTCCAAGAGCTCTTTTAAATTCAAGTTATTAGAGTAATCAAAAAATGTAAAACTCTTTTTAAAATAGTTTTTATAATTGTTTAACGGAAGAACATTTATAAAATCGTCAAACTCTTGAGGAGAAAATAGGTCTTTAAGCAAAGTATTTAAACCCAGTAACAAACTCTTACCTCCTCTTAACTCACATAAAAAAGTTTTAGTTTTATCTAACAAAATTTGTATTACTGGAGTGTTAGACTCTTTAAGTCCAGCATTAAGCCAAATATAGTCAACCATACTACCAACAGTAATTAGTCTAGAAGCTTCTAAATCGTCAATCTCTATTTCAAAGGCTTTTTCTACTTCTACAACAACTTCAACACTATCCAAACCCATAAACAGCTCATTCAAGTCTACCTAAAAATAGCCAACGTTCCTTTATAGATTACTCCATTTAAATCTATAATATAAAAGTAAGTGCCTTCTGGCACCTTTCTTCCACTAGACTTTGTTCCATCCCAAGTTATAGAACTTCCGTTTGATTCAAAAACCTGCTGCCCCCATCTATTAAAAACAACAAATGAAGTACATTCTTCAATCTCTGGATTTAATGCGACTTCAAACACATCATTTTCACCATCACCGTTTGGGGTAAAAACATTTGGTGCTTGAGCAGAAAAGAAGTCAGCAAAAACTAATGTATTACCAGTTATGGTTAAAGTATCTTTACATCCTGTTGTATTTGTAGTAACTAAAACAGCAGAATAAGTTCCATCATAATTAAACAATTGCGTTGGACTTTCCTCTGTAGATGTTTCTCCATTTCCAAAAGTCCAATTGTAACTAGAAGCATTTATTGTACTATTTTGAAAACGAATAGTTGTTCCTTCGCAATCAGCCTCAGTAGATGTAACTACATTTGGTTGAGGAGCTGTTAACGTATTAATAGTAACACTTGCTTGATCTTCACATCCTGCAGCATCAGTCACATTAACAGTATAAGTTGTTGTGCTAAATGGGTTTGCAATCGGATTCGAAATAGTAGAATTATTTAAACTGTTTGAGGGTGTCCATAAATATGTATTTCCTGCTGCTCCGTTAACATTCAATTGAACATTATCACCAGCACATATTGTTGTATCTGGAATAGTTCCAATCTCAAAAACTTCTACAATTACCGAGGAAGTATTTACACAACCATTAGCATCTACTCCCT
>CALDTD010000077.1 GCA_937924345.1 uncultured Flavobacteriales bacterium
AAATTTTTGGAGGACAAGCAGCTATTGCTGGTAATATTATCGTTCGTCAAAGAGGTACAAAGCACAATCCTGGAGCAAACGTAGGAATGGGGAAAGACCATACTTTATTTGCATTAACAGATGGTGTAGTAAACTTTAAAAAGAAGAGAGGAAACAAATCTTATGTTTCTGTTGAACCTTTTGCAGAGTAAAAGTACCACTTTTAGTAAAATTAAAAGCCTTATTGAACTAGTTCAATAAGGCTTTTTTTATGTAAAATTTTAGACTGAATTAGAAATTATAAAAAATAAGGTATTGATTGATAAAAAGAATAAATTGAAATCTTACTTGCTAAACTATATGTTTCAAACTTTCTCCAACTAAAATCGAATTGGGAGCGCTTAAGGGTGGAGTCTTATTTATATTAGGCTTACTCGGATTAAATATTCTGCTTACATTTCAAAAGTATCATTTTAGGCATTGGCTTTAAAAAGTAGTAGACAGAAATTGCTAGAATTTTTGGGAAGGTATAAATCATAATAAATATACAAAAAACAATTAATTGCTTTTGCCTCCTGTAACTCTTGAGTTTTTGGGTTCTTTCTTCTTTTTTATATAAAAGAAAGTCTTATCTATACTTGGTCTAGGGTAGTTTGGAGCTGGAGACATTGCTTGTTCTTCTTCAATTAAACCTTTCTCATCAATTAATACGTAAGTTGGAATGCTTGAAATATTATAGTTTTTTAAAAGATCATTTTCTCCTTTGTAATGTGCGAAATGCCATTTGTAATTTCTATTTTGTTGTTTAAAGCGAATAAAATCATCTTCTTGTTCATCTAATGAGATACTTATGAATTCGATATATTTATTATACTTTTTATAAAGATCTTCCATAATTTTTAATTCTTGCAATGCTGTTTGGTTCCAAGTGGTGAAAAATTGAATATATATATGCTTTCCTTTAAAGTTATTAAGATGTATTGTGTCTTGATTGAATGTGATTAGGTTTAAATCTGGTGCTTTACTACCTTGCTTTATTGAATTAATTTGTAAAAGAATATTTGAAAGTATGATTTTATGTTCAGCAATTTTGGTTTGTTTATTTAGTTGGTTAAGGATGTTTAATATGTTTTGTTGATTAAAAGTGTTTTTATAAAACGCGCTGTAAAGATTATCGATTGTAACTAATTCTCTAATCGTATCATCTTTTAGGAAAGGACTATTGACTAACGCTTCGTCTAGTTCTGTAGCACTAGCTAAATTATTAATTGCATGTTCTATCTTGTCGTAAAGTCTAATGTTAGTCTGAAAAAAACCATCGAAATTCAACTTAAAGAAATCTATATAAGCATCATTATGATAAAGAATTGGTTTTTGATTGATATAATTTTCAAATAAATATATTTTATTTATTGCTGTTCCTCTACCTAAATACAGTTGTTCTATCCCAGCAATAGAATACTTTATGTACTGGTGAAAGTATTTCTTTTTAATTGGTCCGTATTCTTTTAGTAAAACCTTTTTAAATTGATTTAAACTATCTTTAAATGCGTCATCTTGCTTTAAAGTTCTACTTATCTTTAGTGAATCCCCAAATAAGAAATCATCAATTCTAAAATTTAATTCAAGGATTAAAGTATTTAAGTCGTTTTTTGGTAAACTATCAAACAATAACTCAACACTTGATTGTTTGATCATTTTACTGTTTTTTTCTTTTCTGGGAAAGAAAACTTTGTATTTCGAAGTAGAAGGGTCTATATATAATATTGCAGATGTACTTCCTATGTAAATATAAGTCTTAATAGATTCACTGGTATTAATACTTAGTACACATTTTCCGGTAGAATCAATTTTCTGTTTGTCAATTTTTGTGTTGGCATAGCTAACCAAGTCTTCTGAGGTATTTAATAAGGCATATTTTCCTTTGTAAGCTGGCGCATATAATTCTATACTTGTTTGAGCGTTTAACCCAAAAGAGATTATAAAAAAGCTATATAAGAAAAATTGTTTCATGTGTTATAATTAACCAATAGTTGTACCAAATTGTTTTTCTAGTAAAGTTTACATGTATCGGGGATAAAGTTACTGACATCACCTCCATGTTTATATATTTCTTTAACAATGCTAGATGATATTGCGCTATACTTTGGCTCAGTGATTAAGAAAAATGATTCAATATTATTATTAAGTTCATTATTCATTTGTGCAATTGGTTGCTCGTATTCAAAGTCAATAGTTGAACGTAAACCCCTTAGGATAAAATTGGCATTTTGTGCTTTACAAAAATCTACTGTTAGTCCTTTATAAGTTTGAACTTCAATCTTTTTTTCGGTAGCAAAAGTAGCTTTTATCCATGCAATTCTTTTTTCTAAAGTAAACATCCTGCTTTTAGATGAGTTTTCTCCAATTCCTACAATTATTTTATCGAATAAAGGGAGTGCTCTCTTAACAATAGATTCGTGTCCTTTTGTTATTGGGTCAAATGAACCAGGAAATACGGCTATTTTCATTTATTAATAATATTAAATAATCTATAGTGTAATAATGATTGTTTTATTAGAAAGGATTACGCAAGCTAAAACTAAAGGTTTCAAACTATACTCATTTTCTTACCTCTTAACGAAGAGAGATATTGAACAATTTTTATAGTAAAGGAATCCGTTTTTAATTCTAATCTAGTTTTATCAACGTTAAAAGTTGTAACCTTTTTACTTCAAGCTACACTGTATAAGTGTTTTTATTTTTAAAATACAATTTTCGCGTGAGTGGTAGTAGCGGCATCCTTTTTAAGTCGGTTCGAGTGTTTTGCTTTTCGTAAAATGTATCGAGAACTAAGTAAAAAGATATAGCGAATGACACGGTTTACACGCCCTAAAGAAAACTAAAAGTAACGTTTTATTGTCCTTAATTGATGCGTGTACTTTTGTTCTTTTTCATTGTAAATTCCTTGATGGTCGATAATGTCGATTCGAACTTTCCCAGAGGCATGAATTATTTTATTATCCTCTAAGATTATTCCGACATGTGTAATATGGCCATCTTCATTGTCAAAAAAGGCTAAGTCTCCTAAAGTAGCGTTGGCTACAAAACTGACTGCTTCTCCTAATTCTGCTTGTTGGTAAGCGTCTCTAGGAAGTTTAATGCCACATAGTTTGTAGACTAATTGAGAAAACCCTGAACAGTCTATGCCTCCTGGGGATCTACCTCCCCATAAGTAAGGAGTGTTAAGATAAGCTAAGGCAAATTCCTTTATTTTAGAAGTATTAATATCTGCCCTTATTCCTTGGTAATGATAGTCTTCTTTTTCTATAAATCTCAAGTCTGCACCAAGAGGAAGTAATAAGTTGCCTGCTTTTTTATGAACTATTGTTTCGAAAGGTTTTCCAACTAAATCTACTTTTTTATTCTTTAAATCAGTAAAAGAGGATTGGTTAATTTCTTCTAACTGTTTAATACAAATCCATGCTTCGTATTGGTCGTAATCTGTTTTAATGCGGACCCATTTTTCCTTTTTTTCAATTATATGGTATAATTCTCCAAACAATAATTGAGTAACAATTTCTGCTCTGTCGTTGGGTTCAGCTCTACAGGGGATAACTGATAATGTACAAATTCCGTGGGACATATTAATTTAATTAGAAAATTGACAATTAGCCAATTGGCCAATTATAAAACCGGCTAATTGGCTAATTAAATATTATTTTTTACGTGCAATCACTTTCTTAACTGCTTCAACAATATTTACTGTGTCTAAACCATATTTAGTCATTAATTCATCGGGAGTTGCACTTTCTCCAAAAGAATCATCTACTGCTACAAATTCCATAGGGGTTGGATGGTTGGTTGCTAAAACGTTCGCAATGCTTTCCCCTAAACCTCCAGCTTTTTGGTGTTCTTCTGCTGAGACAACTGCTCTTGTTTTTTTAGCAGACTCTATAATAGCTTGAGCGTCTAAAGGTTTTATTGTGTGTATGTTTATTACTTCTACGCTAATTCCCTCAGCTTCCAATTCTTTTGCAGCTTCTAATGACTTCCAAACTAAATGCCCTGTTGCGAATATAGTAACGTCGTTTCCTTCTGTAAGTGGTAATGCTTTACCAATTTCAAAAGGTTGATCTTCTGGAATAAAGATTGGAACTTTTGGTCTTCCAAAACGTAAATAAACAGGGCCTTTATGTTTTGCTATTGCTAGTGTAGCCGCTTTAGTCTGATTGTAATCGCAAGGGTTAATTACTGTCATGCCAGGTAGCATTTTCATCATACCTAAATCTTCCAGTACTTGGTGTGTAGCGCCATCTTCCCCTAATGTTAGTCCTGCATGTGATGCGCATATTTTTACGTTTTTATCAGAATAAGCAATCGATTGTCTTACTTGGTCATAAACACGACTTGTAGCAAAATTGGCAAAAGTTCCTGTAAAAGGTATTTTACCTCCAATAGTCATTCCTGCTGCTATTCCCATCATATTTGCTTCAGCAATTCCAACTTGAAAAAAGCGTTCTGGGTTTTCATCTTTAAATTGATTCATTTTTAGTGAGCCAGTTAAGTCTGCACACAAAGCAACGACGTCTTTATTTGTTCTGCCTAATTCAGTAAGTCCATCTCCAAATCCAGACCTTGTGTCTTTTTTGCCTAATACAGGATATTCTTTCATATTGCTACTTTAAAATGTTATTCTCTCGGTTAAATTCGATGCTATTTTTATTTCTTTTTCTATAGTATGTGCTGTATTCATAGAGCGTTCAGAACGATAGACAATTCTGTATTTACCTGGTTGCAGCTTGAAGGCAATATTTCCAGCTTTTTCAGAAATATTACAAACCCATTCGTTTTGCCCTTTTTTTATTGCAAAAATGGCGCAGGGTCCATCACCTTTGCTTATTTCTAGTGTGCCGTTTTCTGGAATAGTAATGGAAGTGTTTTTACTTTGGTTTACTTTTACATCTGTAATGTAAATTCTAGGAAGGGTTAGAAATTCTAAGTCGTAAGTTCCAACAATATACTTGTGATCGTAATTTAACGGTTGTACGTTAAGTGTGTTCATTTCTCCTTGCAGCCTAACAATACAATTTATATTAGTGAATTTAGAATCAGAGCCTTGTATTTTTAATGTTAGTTTTCCTTGAGGAGCAGGAATTTCTATAACATTATGCGTTCCAGCTTTTAGTTTAATGTTTTCTTTTACTTGTTCGGGCACAGAATGTACAACTACTTTATAAGTGTACAATGGATTTAATGAAATGGTGTCTGGAACTTGTTTTCTGTTAATTGTGTGCATGTAAGTATGTATAAGTTTGCCATTTTTTTGGTTATAAATAGACATTGTTACATCTGTCTCTTTAGGCTCACCTTTTGTATTTAATAAGTTAATTTGTGCTGTTGTATTGTTTAGTGCTTGGCTTACCACAAAGTTTAAAACACTTTTAAAAGAGTCTTCAGTTTCAGCACTCATAAATTCTCCAATACATTCAAATTGACTTAAATAACTAGTGTCTAATCCTAGTCCAATTATAAAAGGTTGTAGTTTAATTCCTTTTTCTCTTAGTGCTCTTGAAACAGCACAAGGATCTTCATCACACGCTTCAATTCCGTCAGATATTAATATAATTACATTTCTACAATTATCACAATCAGGAAAATCTTCAGCTGCATATTCTAACGAGCGAGCAATTGGAGTAGTTCCTTTCGGTTGTAAACCTCTAATTTTACTTTGTATTCTAGTAATATTTGTATTTCCACTAGCTAATGGAACTTCCAATTTAGTATCGGAACAATCTTGATGGCCAGGAATTATACGTGTTTGATGACCGTACATTCTTAACCCTACC
>CALDTD010000078.1 GCA_937924345.1 uncultured Flavobacteriales bacterium
TTGGTTTTGCTACAGAGAAAATTATTAATAAACAAGATCATAGCAATTGGGATGTGATAGTTGTTTATAAAACTGCATATGTTACAGATAATGAATTTAAAGCCCTACAAAGTTATCTTGATGAAGGTGGAGTAGTTGTTATAGATACCAAAGAAAGTCTGACTAAAAATGAATATGGACAAAAACGTTCGGCAAAACTATTAGCAAGTAAGGGAACCTTAATATATGCTAAAGATACAGATCTGCTTAAATTCAAAGAATTGGTTATTTCTCAAATTAAAGAAGAGAAGAAAATTAGTTTAATAGAAACAAACAAAACTAAATGGAAGGGTTGTGTGTGGAAAGTTGTAAAGAACCCTAAAGGAGAAGGGGATGTAATGACAATAGTCAATTTAGGGAAAAATACAGCTAACTTAAAACTAGTTTCAAAAGAAGGTAATGCAACAGAAGTTATTAATATGTTAAACAACGTGCCAATAGAAAAAGAGTTTACTCTAAAATCTAAAGGGGTTTTGCTTCTTCGTATAAAATAATTTTAATTTAAGAATAAATATCATGACATAAGTTTTAAAAGCCTTACTAATTTTAGTAAGGCTTTTGTTGTTATAACAGAGATGTGTTATTAAGAAAAGACGTGAGTTCTGTATAAATCATTATGAAAATCAAGTGTTTGTTAAGTCGAGACTGCACATTATTATTAGTAAAAACTACTTCTCGATTGAGTCCGAAGTAACATTTATTAGTGGTGTTGCTTTTAAGTGTTTTATTTTTAGTTTGTTATTTTTTTATAAAGTCAAACTCACGTTAAAAGTTGTAGAGTATTTTAAATTGTTACTATTACATAAATAATGAGTTAATTCACAGGAAATTTTTTACATTTCTCACCGTTATGAATAGTGTTCTAAATCACTGTAAAGAATTATGTAGGTGCTTTGTAATTAAAACCTTATCTCCTAATTTTTATTTTTTTTGTCCATAAAAAAACCACTTGTAAATTAATACAAGTGGCTTATTACTTAATTATGTCTTCGTTGATAATATGTTCTTATTATCTAACAGCTATAGGATAGTTTTCTCCTCTGTTACGAACCGTACCAGAAGTTCTTGGAGCACCACCTCTTGCATGCATAATACCTGCAACGTGAGGAGCAGCCATAGAAGTTCCACTTAAAGTAGCGTAACCACCATTTAAATAAGTACTTCTTACACTAGAACCAGTAGCAATAACATCAACAGGATTCATGTTATAGTTAGAGAAAGAAGAAAAACCACGGTTACAAGTCATTGATGCAACTGTGAAAATGTTTGTACCATTAATACATCCTGGATCATAATTTACAGTATTAGCGGCGCTATTTCCAGCAGCAATCGATACAAATGAACCTCCATTAGATAAAGCTAAGATAGCACTTCTATAAGATGTTCTTGTAGCACAACCAGAACCAAAAAAACCACCTAAACTTAAATTTACTACATCTCCAGGTAAGTCAAATCTACCAACGTGGTTAATACCAGCTAATATAGTAGAAGTAGAACTAGAAGGCCCACAACCGAATACTCTAACAGGAACTACAGGAGCACCAGCAGATACACCAACAACACCAATGTTATTGTTAATTGCAGCAGCTGTTCCAGCAACGTGAGTACCATGACCATTACAGTCATTAGCATTACTAAATCCTGGGAAGAAATTTCTTGCATAAGTTGTATTAGTAACTACATTTAAATCTGGGTGATCTAAATCAATACCACTATCAACAATCCAAATCCATTCGCTTTTACCAGCTCCGTTAGCAAAACCTCCTGCTCTAGAAATACCACAAGGAGTTTGCTGAGCCATTCTTTGAGCGATTTGGTTTGATTCAACGTTGTTAATTTGGAAATCCTCTAATTTCACTACTCTATCGTGCTCTATAAAATCGATATTAGGATCTTTAGCTAATTGCTTATATTCTAATTCGTTTAATTTCATAGCCATTGCAGGAATTTTTGTAGTGTAGTAATCCGTCACATTAGCTTTGTCTATTCCATTATCATCTAAAATAGAATTCATCTTAGAAATAGATCTTTCAGAAATGTTATCAACAGATTTAGCTTTTAAACCTCTGTCTGTAAAAGCTGTCCTTGATAATATTTTAAAAGCAGGAGCTACTGAGGTTTCTTTAAAAACAACTATGTATTTACCAGGGATCACATTTCCTTGGTTACCAGTAGCTTCAATTGTTGGTTGTAAATTGTTGTCAGCTGCTTCGTCGTTCTGACATGAAGTGATTAAAAGTGCAGATACCATCAATGCACCTAATGAAAATTTTTTGAAATTTTTCATGATTTGAAGGGTTAATTAAATTTTTTTTGACGGATCAAATTTAGAGATTATGTGAAGAAAAAAAAATCAAGTAGAGCTAGTTCAATATTCAAATTCAACTCTAAAGAGTGTGAAAAATAATAATTTATAGCAACTATGTTGCAATAGGTTTTATAGTGTTTTCAAGCTGTTTTTTAAAATCAAAAAAGCTTTTTTATATTAATTTTACTATGTTAAAATATGTTAAAAAACCACTGCTAAATTAACTATTTTTAACTTAAATTAACAAAAAATTAACATTTAAGATGTTGTTAAAAACAATGGTTTTCATGTTAAAAAAATAAATTATTTGTTTTTTTTTAGTAAAAAACAAGGATATTAACACTTTTCTTAGTGTTTTTTTTATGTATAATATATTTTTAAGAACTGTATTTTTTGTGTTAAAATTTTGAATTGAAATAGACTTGTTAAGAAAATTAAGTTATCTATTTTGGTATGTGTTTTTTTAATGTAACACTTAGGGTTTAGTGACTATGATTGAAAAAATAAAGCTGTAGTGCATTTATTTGTTAGAGTACTTTCGAATTTAGAAAGAGTGATTAGATTTAAATGAAGTCTGATTTGGTACTTAGCTTTTATTCTATAGTTAATAATATATCTCTTGCTTTGTTATTACTTATAGTTACAATATACAAATTCCCATAAATTATTTCGTCGATGTTTTTGTATTTGTCTTCTTTAATAAATTTATTAACTAGAGAAGGAATGGTGTTGCTATGTCCTACTATAACTATCTTTTGTCCTTTAGTAGTTTTAATAAATTCTTGAACACTAAAATCATTGGTGTCATATATTTCAGTTTGTATCCCATGTTTTTTAGCAATAGGATTTGCAGTTTGTATTGTTCTTTTGTATGAGGTTGATATTACTTTGTTGATAGTATAGTGTTGAAGAATGTTAGACCATTCTACAGCTCTCTTTCTCCCTTTAGGAGTTAAATCTGGGTTTTTAATATGTAACACTTTTTCGGCGTGTCGAATAAAAAAGTATATAGATGTGTCATCTTGTTCTTGAGCATTGCTGTTGAAGCTAAATAGGATAAAAATTAAGTAAATAATATTTTTTTTCATAGTATGAAAATACAAGTTTTTTGAGAATAATTAGTTTATAACATAAGAAAGCCTCAAAAAAGAGGCTTATAAATGCGTTTATGTTGGAAGGGAACGCAGGGGAGGAATTCAGTCTGTAATTTAGGTAAACTTAATTGGTAAAACATGAGGAAAAACACTGTAAATAAGTTTTAGTGTTTAAAAGTGTGTTGTTTTTGATCGCTTTTACTAAAAAACCCACTCATAAAAATGAGTGGGAAAATTGCTATGAAAAAGAAAAGTACAGAACGTCTTCCGTACTGTACTTTAACTTAAGCATAAACTATGCCAAAAACAAATTAATTTAAATTTACTTATTCTATGAGTTCGAATTGATCTTCAAGTTTAGTGATTGAACTACCACCAACAAATACATTAAACTTCCCTGATTCTATCATGTAATTCCCTTGATTATCAAAGAACCCAAGTTCTTTTTTGGTTAATTCAAAAGTAATTGTTGTACTTTCTCCTTTTTTTAATTCAACTAATTCAAACCCTTTAAGTTCTCGTACAGGTCTTGTAATACTTCCCACAAGATCTCTAATATAAAGTTGAACTACTTCCTTTCCATTATAATTTCCAGTGTTTTTTAAATCTACTGTAATCTTAATTGTATCGTCTTTTTTGAATTTATTACCATGTATTTTTAGGTTACTATATTCAAATGTAGTATAGCTTAAGCCATGGCCAAAAGGGTAGAGTGGTGTGTTTTCTGAATCGATGTAGTGAGACCAAAATACATGTTCCTCTTTGTTAGGTCTACCTGTATTTTTGTAATTATAATAAATAGGTACTTGTCCAACATTTCTTGGAAAAGTCATTGGTAGTTTTCCGCTTGGATTGTAATCACCGTATAGTACACTTGCGATAGCGTTACCAGATTGACTTCCTAGTTGCCATGCTTCAACTATAGAAGGAATGTTGTCGTCTGCCCATTCAATAGTTAATGGTCTTCCGTTATTTAATACTAAAACAATGTTAGGGTTTACCTTGTAAACTTGTTCAAGTAATTCTTGTTGTAAGCCAGGTAAGTCTAATTCAGTTCTACTTCTACCTTCACCACTTTGAAAACCATGTTCACCTAATACCATTACAACTACATCTGCATTTTTAGCTGTAGCAACAGCTTTTTTAATTTTAGATGTATCTGTATTGTTAATATGTACTTGTTGCGTAAAAGCTGTACTTCCTTCTATTAAATCTAAACCTTTTTCAAAAATAAGTGTGTTACCTTTGTATTGCTGCATTCCTTCTAAAATAGAAATGGCTGTGTTATCATCAGAGCCAAGTCTCCAGCTACCTAAAGGACTGTTTTTTTCATCTGCTAAAGGGCCGATAAGTGCAATTGTTTGTCCCTCTTTTTTTAGAGGAAGAAGGTTTTTATCGTTTTTAAGTAGTACGATAGATTTTTTGGCTACATCTAAAACAGCGTCATGATGAGAGGTGTTACCAATATTTTGTTTTTCGTTTTCTTCATCGCAATACCTGTAAGGATCATCAAATAAACCTAATTCAAATTTAACAGTTAAGATTCTGCTAACTGCGTCGTTTAGAATTTCTTCTTTAATAATTCCATCATTAACTAACTTGGCTAGTTCTTTTACATAAACATAGCCTTCCATATCCATATCAGATCCAGCAGTTGCAGCTAATTTAGCGGCTTCTCTTTTATCTTCAGCATGTCCCCAACTAATAATTTCATTGATGGAAGCCCAATCGGATATAACAAATCCGTTAAAGTTCCATTTTTCTTTCAGAATATCTCGTTGTAAATATTTACTTGCAGTAACAGGAACTCCATTTAGTTCATTGAAGGAATTCATTATAGTTCTTACATTACCATCAACAGCAGC
>CALDTD010000079.1 GCA_937924345.1 uncultured Flavobacteriales bacterium
GAGGCATCAATAATTACATCACTAGGTACATGTAAATTAGTAATTCCTTTATCCGAATCTACCATAGCAATAGAAGGACCATTCTCATAACACTTTTGAATATCTGCTTCAATTTCAGCTTTTTTATCTGCCGGTAGACTATCTATTTTTGAAATTAGGTTTCCGAATCCGTTTCTAACATCTACTCCTAACTCATTTAATGTTTCAGCATGTTTATCAAATACGTCTTTAAAGAAAACTTGTACAGCATGTCCGAAAATGATAGGGTCGGAAACCTTCATCATAGTGGCTTTCATGTGTAACGAAAACAAAACTCCTTGCTCTTTAGCGTCTTTAATCTCCTTAGCAAGGAAACCTAAAAGCGCTTTTTTACTCATTACAGTAGAGTCAATTATTTCTCCATCAATTAATGATAATTTATCTTTCAGAACAGAGATGTCACCATTATTTTTATGTAATTCAATCTTTACAGTTGTAGCATTTTCGATAGTAACCGATTGCTCATTTGATGCAAAGTCACCTTTACCCATAGTAGCAACATGAGTCTTTGAATCTTTGCTCCATGCACCCATAGAATGAGGGTGTTGTTTTGCAAATTGTTTAACTGGCTTTGGAGCTCTTCTGTCTGAGTTCCCTTCTCTTAAAACAGGGTTTACAGCACTTCCTTTTAGTTTGTTATAACGATTTCTAATTTCAACTTCTTCTTTCGTATTTGGTGATTCAGGAAAATTAGGTAAGTTGTAACCTAACTCTTGAAGTTCTTTTATAGCTGCTTTTAATTGAGGTACGGAAGCACTTATATTTGGTAATTTAATAATGTTAGCTTCAGGTTTTTTAACTAACTCGCCAAGTTCAGCTAAATCATCTGAAATTTGTTGTTCAGCTTTTAAATATTCTGGGAAAGCAGAAATAATTCTACCTGCTAAAGAGATATCTTTTGTTTCTAAAGTGATGTCTGCATGTTTTGCAAAAGCTGTGACGATTGGCAATAAAGATTGCGTTGCTAATGCTGGAGCTTCATCAGTTTTTGTATAAATTATTTTTGATCCCATTTTGATGTATTTATTTACTTTTTCAGTGATTTTATAAAGGTTACGAAAGTAGTTAAATTAGGCTATTTTATCAAGTTTTATTGAGGTTAATAAATAAGAGAATAAGTAATTCTTTTTTAACAATGTTTAATTATTTTGTGAATATGATTATCCAACATTTATGGCATTTAAGTCTTATTTTTGTGGTAATTATTAATCATTATAAATAAAAAAAATGGGAGTATTAGTAGGTAAAAAAGCACCAGGTTTTTCAGCACAAGCTGTTATTAACGGAAATGATATTGTAGAAAACTTTACTTTAGAACAGTTTAAAGGTAAATATGTTCTTTTATTTTTCTATCCGAAAGATTTTACATTTGTTTGTCCAACTGAACTTTTTGCTTTTCAGGCTAAGTTAGAAGAGTTTAAAAATAGAAATGTTGAGGTAGTAGCTGTTTCCACAGATACTGAACAGTCTCACTGGGGTTGGTTACAACTAGAAAAGAGTAAAGGAGGAATTCAAGGGGTAACTTATCCTTTAGTAGCTGATACGAATAAAACGATATCTATGAATTACGATGTTTTAGCAGGTGATTTAGATTGGAATGAAGAAGGAGAAATGGTTGCAGAAGGTGAATTAATCGCTTACAGAGGTCTATTTTTAATTGACAAAGATGGAATAGTAAAACATCAAGTTGTAAATGATTTACCTTTAGGTAGAAATGTTGATGAAGCATTAAGAATGGTAGATGCATTGCAATTTGTAGAAGAAAATGGAGAAGCTTGCCCTGCTAACTGGAGTAAAGGTAAAGATGGTCTAACTACTACTCATGAAGGAGTTGCAGATTACTTAGCAGCTAACTAATTCTGATTTATTATTAAAAGAAAAAGGCTTATTTCATTTGAAATAAGCCTTTTATTTTTTAGATATCTTTTTACTGGGTGATTACTTTCCCATTAACTTAATTAAGTCAGCTAAACGGTTTGAATATCCCGTTTCATTGTCATACCATCCTACAACCTTAACAAGCTTACCGTTTACTTCAGTCAAAAGCCCATCAATGATGCAAGAATGTGTATTCCCGATAATATCAGAAGATACTATAGGTTCTTCTGTATATGCTAAGATGTCTTTTAAACTATTTTCTGCTGCAGATTTAAAAGCGTTGTTAATCTCTTCTTTTGTAACTTCTTTTTCTACTAAAAATGTTATATCTGTCAATGATCCGTCTGGTGTTGGTACTCTTACAGCTGATCCATTTATTTTTCCTTTTAAATGAGGTAGAACCTTAGTAACTGCCACAGCAGCTCCTGTTGATGTAGGTATTATTGATTCTGCTGCTGCTCTTGCTCTTCTATAATCACTGTGCGGAGCATCAAGAATACGTTGATCTCCGGTATATGAATGAATAGTTGTCAAGAAACTACTCTCTATTTTACACAAATCATCAATTATTTTAACCATTGGTGTAGCACAGTTTGTAGTACAAGAAGCATTACTAACGATAATATCAGATTTATCTAATATTCCTTCATTAATACCCATAACAATAGACGTTACATCGTCACTTTTTGCCGGAGCTGAAATTATTACTTTTTTTGCTCCAGCAGAAATATGCTGGCTAGCTGATTCTTTAGTTCTAAATATCCCTGTGCATTCTACAACAATATCTATTTTATCATTTTCCCAAGGTAATTCTTTAGGATCTCTTTCTTGGTATACATTTATAATACGCTGACCAATTTGAATTTTGTTGTTTTTTACTTCTACAGTTTCAGGGAAAGCCCTATGAATAGAATCGTATTTTAATAAATGAGCTAACATTTTTGTGTCTGCTAAGTCGTTTATTGCAACTAGTTCTATATTTTTATTATTCAAAATAGCTCGAGTTAATACTCTACCTATTCTTCCAAACCCGTTTATTGCTATCCTTATCTTTTCCATAATGTTTATATAAAATATCTAAACAAATGTAAATAAAAAAAGCCTTAACAATTAAGTTAAGGCTTTCACATTAAGAATTATATGTGGTTAAAATTTCACAAATTTAGTAACTTCAGAACTATTGCCAGTTTCTAAAGTTATAATATATGTTCCTGAAGGTAAATTTTGAACATTAAAAGGTATAACGTGTTTACCTTTAGATAAGTTTGTTCTATTCAACTGATTTACTCTTTTACCTTGTAAGTCATAAATGTTGATTGATACTTCAGAGCCAGAATTCAATTCAAAGCCTATTTTACCTTCAGTCTCCATAGGATTAGGATACACATTTATATTAGTTAAAGGTTTTTCTTCAGCTTCTACTATAGTTTCTTCAACTGAAAGCACATCTTCAGACTTCCAAATACCTCTTCCATGTGTTCCTAAATAAACTGTAAATGGATTAGAAACTCCTTGATCTCTACTTCTCCACTGTTGTCTAACATCAAAAACAGGAACTAACCCTATTTCATTATTTATAGGAGTCCAATCAGTACCATTACCATTAATATTGTCTGTAACGAACGCTCCAAACTCTGTACCTACAATTACAGTTTCGTTAGTAGACGCATTTGCTATAATTTCAACTCCATATACAGGTACATTTGGTAAACTGTTTGATCCACTTCCGTCTATTACAGACCATGTTGGAGTAGTAGAGGTGGCATTTGTAGAATAATAAACATGGTTTGTACCTGTGTTACCTCTTACTATAACAATTTTATCTGGATTATCTTTATCAATTGAAATATCAGTTATAACTCCTGATCCTCCTATACTAACAGTTGCAAGATCTAAAACGTATTCCGGATTATTTCTATTTGAGTAGTCAGCTTGTTCGGCACTGTATGCGCTGTCAAGTCCCATTACTCTGTATACTGTACCTCCACGAGTACCTATCCATAAACAATTACCATCTTTTGAGAATTCAAATGTAGTTGCTTGGTTTCCAACAGGGCTTATTTGCCACCATTCCATAGGAATACCAAATCTTGTCATATCTCTAGTTAGATATATACCTAAATCTGTATGTGTC
>CALDTD010000080.1 GCA_937924345.1 uncultured Flavobacteriales bacterium
TTTTATTTAATTAAAGAGAGCTATTTTAGCTCTCTTTTTTTTGCCTAATTTTTTAAGTTAAAGGAGACATGAAATACAAAAGAATTTTACTAAAGCTTAGCGGTGAAGCTTTAATGGGTGAGAAACAATTTGGAATTGATAATGAGCGTTTAGTTCAATATGCCAAAGAAGTAAAAGCAATTGCCGATATGGGAATTGAAATAGCTATTGTAATTGGAGGAGGAAATATATTTAGAGGAGTTCAAGCAGAAGAAGGTGGAATGGAACGAACTCAAGGAGATTACATGGGAATGTTGGCTACTATGATTAATAGTATGGCTTTGCAATCTGCTTTAGAAGTACAAGGTATTCATACCCGTTTACAATCTGCTATTAAGATGGAAGCAATAGCTGAACCATTTATTAAAAGAAAAGCTGTACGTCATTTAGAAAAAGGAAGAGTAGTAGTTTTTGGTTCAGGTACTGGTAATCCATTTTTTACAACTGATTCTGCAGCTGCTTTAAGAGCAATTGAAATAGATGCAGATGTCATACTTAAAGGAACAAGAGTGGATGGAATTTATACTGCAGATCCAGAGAAAGATCCTGCAGCAACAAAGTACAATAATTTAACATTTGATGAGGCGTATAATAAAGGATTAAATGTTATGGATATGACAGCTTTTACTCTTTGTAAGGAGAATAATGTTCCAATCGTAGTTTTTGATATGAACACACCAGGTAACTTAAAGAAAGTAGTTGCAGGAGATGAGATTGGAACTTTGGTAGAAGTTTAATTCTTACACTTTTTGGTCTCGATTAGATTAAATTTTATATTTGTTGCACTCAATTAAATAGAATATGAACGAAGAAGTACAAATGGCTTTGTCAGAAGCTGAAGAAGGAATGGAGAATACGTTAACTCATTTAAGAGCTGAGTTGAATAAGATTAGAACTGGACGTGCAACTCCATCTATGTTGAGTAGCGTAATGGTAGAGTATTATGGAACTCCTACACCTCTAGCTCAGGTCGCAAATGTAAATACTTCTGATGCAAGAACATTAACTGTTCAACCGTGGGAAAAGTCAATATTGCAAGAGGTTGTAAAAGCAATTCAAAATGCTAACTTAGGTCTAAACCCACAGAATAATGGTGAAATGATTATTATTGCCGTTCCAATGTTGACTGAAGAAAGAAGAAGAGATTTGGGAAAACAAGCTAAATCTGTAGGGGAGGATTCTAAAGTTGGAATTAGAGCAAAACGTAAAGATGCTAATGATTTTATTAAAGGATTAAAAGCTGATGGGTTGAGCGAAGATGATGCTAAAACTTCAGAAGATAAAGTGCAAGACCTTACAAATAGTTACATTAAGAAAGTGGATGAAATAGTAGCTGCTAAAGAAGTAGACATTATGAAAGTTTAATTTCTTTCTACTTATTTATAATAAAAAGCAGCTTATTTTTAGGCTGCTTTTTTTGTATCTTTAATAATATGATGTCTACCAAAATATCCTTAAACGATGTGTTTAACTGCTCTTTAGATAGAGCTTTTAAGTCACCAATACTTGGTGACGCTACTCAATATCTGAATGGATACTTTTTACAACCTCCTGTTGTTGGTTTTGAAGAAGATGAAACTTGGGGAAAAGTTGAAGGTTATAGATTTCCTATTACAAATGGTAATTTAGTTTTAAAACAAGGAAGAATATTTAAAGACAAAATATTAGAAAGGGTTGAAAATAAGTCTTGGAAATGGGTTATTTATAATTTTGAAGTAAACTCTTTATTTTTTGCTGAAAAAGCAATAGCGACTTGGAAAGTTAAGTATTTAGATGAAAACAAATATGAAGTTGAATACTCATATGAGTTTTATGCAAGGAATATGTTTTTACAACCTGTAAATTGGCTATTTATGCATTTGCAGTATAAAGGAATGATGAATAAGGCGCTTTCTGCAATTAAAGCTTTTGCAGAAAGTAAACAAGGGTTTCTTTACGATTAACTACTTCTCAAATAAATTAGGATAGTCAGTAATAATTCCATCTACCTTTGTTTCCAACAAGCGATTAAATTCCTTTTCTTCATTTACTGTCCAAGCAAAGACTTTTATACTTTCTTCATGTGCATTTAAAACTGTCTTTTTAGTTATAAACTTTGAATATATGCCCAAAGCATAGGGTTTAAAGGTGAGTTGATTAAGGATATCTTGTACCGAAAAACCGTTGTCTTCATGTAAATATACTAACGGAAAAGTAGGTGCTTTTAAATGGAGTAGCTCAATAATTGCTGGATCAAAACTCATAAAGATAATTAACTCCTTATGTTTAAAGTTTGCTACTTCACTTAAAATTATATCTACATATTCATCAGGAAATGGCTGGTCTGTTCCATACAATCTTATTTCAGATTTTATTTCAAAAAGTATAGCTTTTCCTTTAAAATCTATGTTTTTAAGTGCTTCCTGTACTAAAGGTTTGTAAGCTTTAAAATGGATTTGTTCAGGAAATTTCGAATACTTTTTTGTGCCACAGTCGTATTGCTCTATTTCTTTTTGAGTCATTTGAAATAAAGCATGATTTTTTTCATTTATTATCTCATTTCCATTCGGGTCTAGACAATAGTGTTCGTCCATAAATTCTTCATGTGAAATTACAAGCTGCTTATCTTTGTTTACTACAACATCCCATTCAATTCCATCAATATTAAAAGAAAGTGCTTTAGAGAAAGATTCTAACGTGTTTTCAGGCATTATGCCTCTGCAGCCTCTATGTCCGAAGATTTGTGGTTCGTATTCCTCTTGAGTTGTATTATTTATAGAGAACATAATTCTTAGATAGATATATTAGTGAATTTTTAATTTTTTTCTTAAACATAGAAACTAGCTAAATAAAAAGCAACGAGATATTTAATTACTGTGTTATTTGAGGCAACTTCATTATTAATCAGATAAGTTGCTTAGCGAGTTCCAGAGACTTGTAATTGTTAGTATGAGTGGTTTTCTGTAATAAAATGAAAGAAAATTGTATCGAGAACTGACGATTTATCCTAAAGTATTACTTGCCGTATTTTTTTATTAGTCGCCTCACTTCTATTGCTAATTTTTCAGAGTCATCAGCTTCTAACTGATTACCAAAATAAACGAATTTATCTCCGTGCGAAAACCGAACAACACCTTGTCCAATTAACCAAAAAGAATCATTCATAACTTTAGAAAAAGACTTTGGATTTTGTTTAAACGATTCTACTTTTTTAAAGTCTAGCGTCTTTGTTTTATATTCTACAGCCTTACCGTAAGACAATATTGATTTTTTAATCGTAAATAAATCTTTATCTATTTTTATCAGTTCTAAACCAAACTTTCGCCACAAATACGTTTTTACTATTCTATACTGAAAATATGCCCAAAAAACTGTTATAATAAATAGAACAAGTTTTTCATTTTGGCTCTGCAATGCCCCACTTAACAGGTAATAAATAAATGCAATGCCGCAAAAAGTCCAAGCAATAATCCATAGCAATAGAATTGATTCTTGCCAACGTTCTACTTTTGTAGAGATTACAATAGTTGCATAATTATTATGCTGTTTAGATGATATGCGCTCGCCAATTTGTTTTATCATAACCTAATACAAAACTGGTTCTACCTCTTGCTCTTTAAAAACAATTCCAAAAGTTTCTAATTCTTTTAAAACTGGTTCGTAAATTTCTTTATGGATTGGCAGTTGAACTCCTTTAGATTGTATTGTACCATTTAAAATCATTTTGGTACAAATACCAACAGGTAATCCAACTGTATCACTCATTGCAGTATAGGTTTGATCGGCACCAATATAACTCATAGAAGAGTGTATTTCTTTATCTTCTCCATTTAGCTTAAAACCGAATTTGTGCCACATCACAATCATATCTTTGTCATCTTCTTCCAATGTCCATTTTGCTTCTAATATTTGTTGTAATATTTGAGCTGGTGTAGCATCTTCTTTTAAGTTTAGAGGTGTTTTATCAAATATTCCTAACCAAACCAATTTATCCCAAATGACATCATCTTGTTCAATTTGTAAATAATATCTTAATTTTAATTCAACCGAATCATAAGGGTTATAAGCTAAAAAAGAATTAATGAAATCACGATGTGTCATATCTTTTGTTCCTTCTAGAATATAGCTATCGTCTGTTGCCCCTAATTGTACAAAAACATTCCAAGCTCTACTAAAACCAACTTTTCGTAGTGTTCCTCTATAAATTGTTGGAATAGTATCTAAGTCGTAAATACTTCTATACTTTAAAGAATCTCTATTGGCATATCCTTCAAACTTCCCTCTTCCTTCAACTTCAATGATTTCTGTTCTTCTAAATAACTTTGTGTAAGGAATATATTTGTATTGCCCTTCTTGAATAAATTTTGCTGTACTTCCTTGCCCAGCTAAAACTACATTTCTTGGGTTCCAAGTAAATTTGTAATTCCAAGGGTTATTGTCACTTTCTGGAGCAACTAATCCTCCTGTAAAAGATTCGAAACAAGTCATTTCGCCACCCTTTTCAGTAATTTCATCTAATACTTTTTTTGCAGATAAATGATCGATACCCGGATCAACTCCAATCTCATTCATTACAATAATATCAGCAGCTTTTGCTTCATCGTGTAAAGCCTTCATTTCTTTAGAAATATAAGAAGGCGTAATTACATCTTTCTTATACTTAATACAATCCTTCACAACTTCAATATGAAAACGAGCAGGTAACATAGAAACAACAAAATCGCAGTTTTCTACTTCCTTTGCTCTTTGTTGTGGCTCTAAAGCATTAAATTCAAATGCTTCACCTCTAACATGGTCATCAATTTTTTCTTGAGCAATTGATAAATCCATATCTCCAACTCTAATATGCCAGTTTTCTTTTTCTGCATTTTCGAGTAAATACTTGATTAATGAC
>CALDTD010000081.1 GCA_937924345.1 uncultured Flavobacteriales bacterium
GATGTATTTACGTCAAACATCTTCGCTACTTCTCCAATAGAATAGTAAACTTTAGTAATCTGTTTGGTTTTATAAGGCATAATTATCTAACCAAAAGTAATTAATCCCTTTAATACTTCAAAACAAAAACGTTAAAATGGCTTATCGAAACTTTAAATACAATTATTCTTCTTCATTTTCGTTCTTATTGAAAGCGCTTGGCAACAACTTTACCCCTCTTTTATTCGCTATTTTTAATAAAAAAGGTATTAATAATGAAGATCCAGGAATTAAAAAGAAAGGAACACCAATTCCCACCATTTTTAACAAGTCATAAACTTGCTGTTTCAGTTCAATCTCTTCTTCTTTGGCAACTTTTCCTTCGCGCAAAAATTTGACTAAAATTTTAGAAGCCTGATGCGTTTCTTTAGCTTCTGTGCCCATATTATGTAAAAACAATCGCATGGCCTTAGAAGCTTTTTTCCTATTGTCGCTTAACTTACGTGCAAATTCGTTGGCTCCATTATTTTCTAACAAAGCTATCTCTTCTTCAGTCAATTGTTTTTTCTCTTCCATGAGGCAACTATTTAATTAACCCTAAACAAATTTTAAACCGAATAATCTTCATGACAGATTGGTACATTTGCTGCCTGTAAGCTTCGTTTTTACTCATTTCTGCTAAGATAGCAAAAACATCTTTTTCTTCTTCAACTGGCATAAGTAACATATCGCAACCTGCCATAGTTGCTTTTAATCCAGAATTTTCTATACTACTTACTCCCCCCATATTCATAGCGTCTGTAATTACCAAGCCTTTAAAGCCCAATTCTGTTTTTAATAAATCAGTTACAATTTTTCTAGAACAGGTAGAAGGTAAGTCATTTGTATTATATTTCTCGTTATTCTTAACTGCTATGTGTGCCACCATAATAGATAAAACATTGTTTGCAATTATTGGCTTATAATTTTCAACCTCTTTCATTTCTCCATCTATATACACCAATTTTTTATGTGTATCGCCGACTACATATCCATGACCTGGAAAATGCTTTGCAGTTGCTAAAATTCCATTTTCTTGAGTAGTTTTAATAAACTGATTCGAGAATAAAGTTACTGTATCTCTATTTAATCCAAAACTTCTATTACTAACCGTTTTATTCGGCGATGCATCTATAACTGGTGCAAAATTCTGGGTAATTCCTATTTTTTTTAAGTCCGCAGAAATTGTATTCGCTACTTCTTCAACCTTTTCTAAGGTTTTAATCTGATTTGTCTTTGGAACTGGTGTAGATTCTTTAATTTTATAACGAATTAAAGTTGGTTCAGCATCTGCACTATAAATCGGAGGTAAAATCGCATTTGCTTTACAAATACTATCAAACTGTTTTCTATAATTTGTAAAACTAGTTACCGTTCCATTCAACAACAATATTCCACCTAGATAACCTTTTTTAGCTAATTCTACAACGTGCTCTGTTGGCTTACCATGCTTACCCAAAGACGGGACAATAACCTGCCCAACACGAAGCGTGTCGTTTAACTGGTTAAAAACAGATTCTGCCTTAACTCTAAGCTCAGCATTGTCAGAATAAAAATCTTTTAATGTAAATGACTGCGTTAAAAATGTAGAACAATAGGTAGAAAGAAGTAAAACAATTAAATATTTCATAATTAATATTTTTGGGCAAGTTTTAATTAAAAACAGGCTATCCATTATATCTATTTTTAGATCTTTTCGATAAAATTTTAAACATAAAATTTCTCGAACAAACAAAAAATAGGATGTCATTTCTATCCTTCTTGCGAAAACAAATTCCAAACCAAAATTACTTTTATTTACCCAACACCTAACTTTTGAATTAAAATTTTATTAGACTAAAATTGTGAATTATAATTTTAGTCTTAACGCAAACGAAAATAAGATTCAAAAATTAACAATAGTTGAAAACTTTGTGAATAAGCATATAAACTTTAACTTAAAAAAATGCAATCAATTTTTACTTTTGTAATTCAGAATAAAAAAAGAGTACAACATTATGTTATCAGGATTATTTGGGAAAAAGAAATTAACGGAAGATACAATGGCAAATATATTTGTCAATACAATTCTAGATTCTGTTGAAAGTACTTTCGCAGATATAGCTACTAACATTGCTGTTGATCCAGAATTTGTAACGCAACCACAAATAGACCCTACAGATTCGGATAAATTCTTAATGATCGTGGTTGCAGGAAACTTTAATTATTTTTCACGTTACTTTTCTACATTAGAAGAAAATGCTTTAAAATCTCGTATTGTTCAAAAATTCGGAACTGTATTTGGTTTATCATTCGACGATATGAAGAATATTATTTCAGATTATCAAGATTTAATTTACCGCGTAAATCATCCGTCAAAGAATACTTTATATGGTATGTCTAAAGCTGTATTTTTTAAATATAAACTTGGACAATATCAAGACGATTATTTTGCTCAGTTAAACGCTCCAAACCCTCTATTCTTAAAAAGAATGGATGGAATAATGGAAAATTACATCTGGAATTGGAATACATTCTTAGAAAAAAACAAGTATAGTTTCCAATCTATTTAATTCACACTTTGGTATTTCCCACAAAACTAGTCTAGCTATGATTTTAGATGTCCAAATTACCACAAGCTTATAAATTTATTGATCTTTCCGACTACGGAAGACCAATAGCTCGATTCATTGCAAACAATTTAAAAAACACTAATTTTACTCCCGTACATGTTACGTTACTTTTTGTACTTTCTGGTTTAATTGGAGTTATCTGTATTTATTACCATCAATTTTATCTCACTGCTTTTTTCCTCATTCTAAAATCAATTTTAGATGCTGCAGATGGAGAATTAGCACGTATAAAAAACACGCCTTCTTATACTGGTCGCTTTTTAGACTCTGTTTCTGATATACTTTTAAATTTCATTATTTTCGTTACTATTTGGAGTATTACCAGTGCTTCTGTATGGTTAACTGTTATCGCTTTTTTAGGATTACAACTTCAAGGAACGCTTTATAATTATTACTACGTAATTTTACGAAATAAATTAAACGGAGACACTACAAGTCGTATTTTCGAAATAGAAACACCAGTAGCATTGCCTGGTGAAAAACAGAAGAATGTTACATTATTGTTTAACTTATACCAACTTTTATATGGTGGATTTGACAGAACAATATATGCTTTAGATAAAAATGCACCAGAAGGAAAAATTATTCCGCATTGGATTATGACTCCACTTTCTACTTTTGGTCTAGGGTTTCAACTTTTACTAATTTCTTTTTTTTTGGTTTTAGGATTAAAAGAATTAATTATTCCTTTTTTTGCTGCTTATACGCTTATGATATTTGTATTTATAGGAATTAGAAAAATAAACGGATAAATTCTAAAATTTCATAAAAATTACCATATCCTTATCATTCTGTATTTTTAATTATATGTTTACTTTTATTATTTGAATAAATGGATCTAATTATAAATCAAAAATATGACTATATAATTGCTGGAGCTGGCTGTGCTGGACTTAGTTTACTCTACCGTATGTTGCAAACTCCTAGCTTAAAACAAAAAAAAATTTTATTGTTAGACAAAGAAGATAAAAACAAAAACGATAGAACCTGGTGTTTTTGGGAGAAAGAAGATGGCTTATTTGAATCTATTGTTTCGCATAAGTGGAACACTTTAAACTTCTTTTCTGATGAATTTAAAAACACTTTTGACCTGCTTGATTATTCTTACAAGATGATTAAAGGAAAGGACTTTTATCAATTTGTTTTTAAAGCAATTGAAGGCTTACCAAACATTACAATAAAAAAAGAAAATATAAAATCGATCGAAAGCATAGAAGAACAAGGAATTGTAAAAACAGAAAATGAAACCTACAATGCTGATTATGTTTTTAATTCTACTTCTCTCTTCCACCCAACAATAAATACCAAAAACTCATTATTACAACACTTTAAAGGTTGGGTAATTGAAACGCCTAAACCACATTTTGACGATAAAGTTGGAACATTAATGGACTTTAGCATTAACCAACAATATGGTGATACATTTATGTATGTTTTGCCAACAAGTAAAACTGAAGCATTAATAGAATACACTTTATTTAGCCCGGTAACTTTAGAACAAAACGAGTACGAAGAAGCATTAAAAGATTATATTAAGACAGTTTTAAAAATTGACAGTTACACTGTAAAACATGAAGAATTTGGAATTATTCCAATGTCTTTAGCTACATTTAAACGTACAGAATCTGAGCGAATAATAAACATTGGAACGAGCGGAGGATTTACCAAAGCTAGTAGTGGTTATACTTTTCAATTTATTCAAAAAAACACTCAGCAGATTATTTCAAACTTGGTAAACATCAAATATCCACAGCCTAAAAAATCTATAGCTTCAAAAAAATACGATTTGTACGACAAAACGCTTTTAACTGTAATTATGGACAATAAAATGAGTGGAAAAGCAATTTTTACTACATTATTTAAAAACATTTCACCAGAACAAATACTTAAGTTTTTAGATAACGAAACCTCACTAAAAGAAGAACTTCAAATA
>CALDTD010000082.1 GCA_937924345.1 uncultured Flavobacteriales bacterium
CTATTAAAACACTTCCTGGTTCTGCATCTTTATTAACAAAACTCATTGCACCTACAACTACTTTCTCACCAAGAGTAATTCCATAGTGCAAAACAGCATTTGTTCCTATAAAACAATCCTTTCCGATTTTAGCACCACCAATTTGACTTTGATTTGCACTTAGGTTATTTGTCATTACACGCGGGCAAACATAAGTATTATCTCCAATTTCTACACCTCTAGCTAAAATAGCGTCATATCTTAAAGATACATTATTTCCTACTTTTACGTTTCCAGAAGATTTGACACCGCTATCTACATAACAATCTTCGCCAATAGTTGTATTCGCTCTTAACTCTACAGAATTCATTAACTTAGTTCTTGAACCAATATTTACTCCATTTTGTAAGTGACAATAATTGCCAATACTTACATTATCTCCTAGAACTACACCTTCTTCTATAATACAAAAATGTCCGATTTTTAAATTTTTTCCAATTATAGCTTTTTCTGAAATTATATTCATCACCCGAATTTTATATTTACCTCATTATCCACCTAACAACATTAAATGTTTCGGCATAATTTGTATTGATTTGCACTCCTCTTGTTCTTGCTAAAGAACGTATGAACTCTTCATTAGAGTATGGTCTATGTGATTGAGATTCATATTCCTTTAGTGCTTCTATTTTAGCCTTTATGTATTTTTCTTCTAGGAACACAAATGCCGTTGTTTCAAAAGCTAAGTTATTCCATGGCATTTCGTAAGCAAGTATGGTACTAAACTTAAACGCTCTTAGTCCTTCCTGAGCTATAGTTGCATGATCTTGATGGATATCATCAAGTGAAGGCATAAAAACTACATCTGGATTAATTTTTTCTCTTAAATCAATTATTGTTTGTAATATATCTTGTCTTCTTTCATTAAATACCCTTACCTCAAAATCAAAAAGAAATAAGTTTTTCTCAGGTATCCCAAGTTTTTCCGTTGCTCTTTTTAACTCTTCTACTAAAATATCCGAAGGATACTTTTTTAAAACAGATTTTTCGCAAGCAGAAAAAGCAGCAAGGTAAACCTCTGTCCCTTCATCAATCATCCTTGCAATTGTTCCACCACAACCAAACTCACCATCATCTGTGTGAGGGGCTAATATCAATGCTTTTTTAAATCCTAACTTCATTAAATAGTTCTTTTCTTTAACAAAAGTAATTTATTTATTCGATAAGTTATTTTCTTATATTGTTTTTAGAAATAAATAACTTTTAAACCAGCTTACAAGCTTTTAGCAAACGCTCATAATTATACTTATTATTTAAAGAATTTTTCATAAAATGGTGCAAACATAATTGATGAATTCTATTTTGCTCTTCTATTGAAACATTATTTAACATCTCAATCTCTTGTTCAACAATCAACCCACAATTATTTTTTTTTGTAAACTCAGAAAAGTCTCCAATATTTGGAGATATTAAAACTTTCAATCCTGCGTTAAGATACTCTGCAAACTTAACAGGAGAGGCAACTCTATTGGTTACTTTATCATCTCTTATGAGAATTCCATAATCACAACCACAAAGCTCATTATAAACTTCATTATGCTTCAACCATTTTCGTTTACATCGATTAGGGTACTTTTCTATTAGTTTATCTAAAATTTTGTTTTCTTTAGTTAAAAATAGTACCTCTACATTCTCTTGTTTATTCATTAATTGATCTAATAGAGCAACAACTCTGTCAAAGGATTGCCAAGCTCCTGTACCTCCAGAATAAACGACCTTAATTTTTTCTGATTCAACATTATGACTATTAAGTTCTATACTTTTACTTGTTAGCGTACAAGGAATTATTGAATATTTAGAACTAGGAATTTTATATCCCATTTTTTTCTCCCAATATTCAACTAATTTAGAAGACACACTAATAAAATAATCAGCTGTATTAATTGCCTTATTTTCTGATTCTATAAATAATTCATTTAGTTTAGAACTTCCAGTAACATTGTACTCCATTACCTCTGCTTCTACTGCAGCTCTACCATCATATACTTGTTTTAAGTATAAATTATTAGCAAGAGAAAAAGCTAATGACCCTCTACAAATACATAGGTTTTTGTTAGAATACAAGTACAGAAATATACGAGTTCGACTGATTTTATCTAATGACCCCAAAATTGGATAAACTTTAGCTGAGGGCAACTTATCTTTTATAATTCTAGATTGATTTTTCCATAATCTCAATGGAACAAAAGCAATCAATTTTACAGAAATATGAAACTCTGTATTTAAATAAGTAACAACATCTATAACTTGACTTTGATAGATACCACTATAAACATCATTATAAGTAATATAATGAACTTGCTTCATAAAATAGACAATATTCTTTCTGTAGTATTTCCATCCCAGTATCTTGGAATTTCTCCTTTCTTATAAGAGCCACCTATTATCTGAGTGATATATTTAGATATATCTCCTAAGTCAAATTTAACTAGTGTATTAGTACCTTTAGTTATTGTAATAGGTCTTTCTGTATTTTCCCTAACGGTTAAACATGGTACTCTTCTATATGTAGTTTCTTCTTGAATACCTCCACTATCAGTTATAACCAAGCTACTTTCTTTAATTAGTTTTTGAAACTCAAAATACCCTAGCGGCTCTGTTATTACAAGGTTTTGACACTGCTCTAACTTATTGAAAAAACCAAATTCTTTAAGCATTTTCAGCGTTCTAGGATGCATTGGCACAACCAATCTTTGATAGCTCGAAATTCCAATTATAATTTCAGTTAACTTATC
>CALDTD010000083.1 GCA_937924345.1 uncultured Flavobacteriales bacterium
AAAACCCATAATAGCACTAATAGAAAACGATAAATAGAGTTGTTGATTTATTTTTGCTCGGTAAGCATAATTAAGGGCAATATCATCATTATTTCTTCCTCCTATTTTGTCTCTAAATAAGTCGACCCCAAAACTTCCTGCTAATTTTTTAGTAGGGAAAACAGAAGAAACTCCAAAAGTTTTTGGGTTTCCATCAAACCCAACCCATTGATTTCTGTAAAATGCACCAATTGTTATGTCGTCATAACTCGAAGCAGCAGCAAAATTTAGCATCGGTTGAAACACCATATGCTGATTAATATCGGTTTTTAACTGACCTATTATCATGACGTTGGGTATTATTATCAGAAGAAATAGAATTTTTGTCATAATTAAGCTAATTTCAAGAAATATTAAAGTTTTTCTACCCCCCTCGAGGGGGGAATAATTAGTTGATTTATAATAAACAAGATAATCAATATTCTCTAATTCTCAAGCTTTTATTATCTTGCAATGTCACATTAGCAAATTGAAAACCAAAACCGAAATACAACTAGAAGAACGATCAAAAATAGGTCGGCAACTACATGATCTTGTTGCGAATCAGTTGTTGCACTTGCAATTTTTAGTTTTAAAATCCGAAAAAGAGATAAATAAAGAAAGTTTTGCAAGAATAACAGAAGAGATAGAGTTGATTAGAAATCAAGTAAGGCATTTTTCGCATCAAATTTCTATTCCCGAACCAAATTTTAAGGACGGGTTCATTGAAAGTGTAAAAGATTTATTGTTAGATTATGCTTATTTGTTTCCAGATATTGTTTTTGAGTTTAATTTATTCCCCAAAAAAATAGTTTTAGATTTACCTTACACAAAGCATCAAGAGTTAATCGTTGTTTTAAAAGAATTAATACAGAATGCTTTGCAGCACGGTCAACCAAAAATGATAGAGTTAAGTATAACTGATTTTGATGATGAATTTAACATTATGCTAGAAGATGACGGGAAAGGGTTTAACTTAGATCATAAAGTAGAAGGTATTGGGTTGTTAAATTGTAAAAATAGAATTGAAAACAACGAAGGAACGTTGATTATTGACTCGTTACTCAATAGGGGCACTGCAATTAATATAACCGTAAAGAAATGAAAATCTTAATTGTCGAAGACCATATAGCTCTAAGAGAAGGCGTTGAATTGTTTTTGAGTAAAAGGGATGACTATGAATTGTTTACTGCTAGCAATGGAAAAGAAGCACTTGGTTTATTAAACGGAAGTTTAGTTATTGATTTAATAATTACCGATTTAAACATGCCTGAAGTTACAGGTTTTGAACTAATTAAAAGTGTTAAAGAGCGTTATCCCAAAATTAAAGTTGTGGTTTTAACAATGTATTACAATACAAGTATCGTAGCGCAATTGAAAGAATTGAAAATTGATGCTTTTTTAACTAAAAACGCTTCTTTATCTGAGTTAACACAAGCGATTAATCAAATTAAAAATAATGAATTGTACATTACTCCTGCAATAAAATCATTGTTTGATAGAGATAAACTATTGTTAGAAGAGGAGTTGTTAATAAAGGATGATTTTATTAAAACACATAGTTTAAGCAAACGAGAAGAAGAAGTTTTGGGCTACATGATTGAAAATTTATCTAACCCAGTAATTGGAGAAAAAATGTACGTTAGTGTAGAAACCATTAAAAGTCACCGAAAAAACATCTATAGAAAACTAGGTGTTAATAATGTTTTAGACCTTTATAAATTGTTACAATCGTCTGGGTATTTAAAAAATGATAATAAATGAAGTTTACAGGGTTAAGTCTTTTCTTTTTTTTCTTTATTTCTATTGGCTTTGCTCAAGATATAAATAGCTTTTGGAATAATGCCAATAGTAATTACAAACAGAAAGAATATACAAATGCAACATTATATTGTGATAGTATTTTAGAATTTAAGAATCAGTTAGATTCTAAAACCATTGCTCAAGTATATTTATTACAGGCACAAAGTCTATTTGAGTTAGGAAAGGTTTCCAAAGCAGAAAAAGCAATTAATAATGCCCAAGTTCTAAAAATAGAAAATCCAAAAATTCAAAATTATATTGCCTTAACACGAGGAGATATTGCTTTAAAATCTAAAGATTATAAAACTGCAATTAATGCTTTCGAAAAGGCATTAACTTTTGCAAAATCCAGTAAAGAGAAATTAAAATTAGCTAAGGATTTAAGTTATGTTTCTGCTAAACGAAAAAAATATAAGGAAGCGATTAAATATGGAGAAGAAGCGCTTGCTTTGTCCCGTAAAATCGGAGATCAAAAAGAAGAAGTGAAGTCTGGATTAATATTAACAAAGTTATACTCGAATTATGGTAATTATGATGCTTCACAAGCGATTTTAGATGAGATAAAAGAGGTAAGTACAGTGATTAATGATTATAAGAAAAGAGATATTGAAAAAGTTGAAAAATCGTTAGAAGAAAATAAATTAACAAAAGAAACGGTTACAACCGATTTTGATGAAGATAAGAAAGAAGAAACAGCGCTTTTTATTCAAGATATTAAATTTGAGAATGTAAAAAGTCTACAAGAAATAGAAGAGTTATCCGAAAAGATGCAATTGGTGGAATACAGGATTAAAGCTCAGGCTGATGAGTATGAGAAGCGTTTACTTAAAGAACAGCTAAATACTCTAGAGAAGGAAAAGCAACTAGAGTTAAGTAAATTAACAGTAGAAAAAACAAAAGCTGAATTGCTTGCTAAAGATGCAAAATTAAGTCAAGAAAAAGTATTAAGCGAAAAAAGGAAAGTTGTTCTTTATGCTACTTTGGGTGTCTTATTTTTGGCTTCACTAGCAATTTTAATGCTGTTCTTTTTGTTTAGAAATAAGAAACGTTCCAATAAAGCATTGATGATAAAAAACAAATTAATCAGCGAACAGAAGTCTGCGATAAAAAGCAAGTCTGATCAAATTCATGATTCCATTCAATATGCTCAAAAAATTCAACAGGCTATTTTACCTAGTGTCGGAGCGTTTAAAAGTATCTTTCCTAAGTCTTTTATCTATTTAAACCCTAAAGAGAAAGTTAGTGGAGATTTTTTCTGGTTTCATCAAGCTCGTAATTATCGTTATGCTGCGGCTATTGATTGTACAGGACATGGAGTCCCAGGAGCATTTATGACAATTATTTGCCGTCAGATTCTAAACGACATTGTAAGTCAAAACCCAGAGTATAAACCTTCAGAAATCTTAACATTAGCTTCCAAACAGTTAGAAGTATCTTTTTTACAGTACAATAATGATTTAAGTATAGAAGTAAAAGATGGTATGGATTTATCCTTAATTCGTATTGATGAAGAAAACAATTTGTTACACTCAGGTGCTAGAAACCCATTATATCTTATAAGAAATAATGAGTTGATTGAACTAAAAGGAACAAGGAAATCAGTAAGTGCTTTAAATACAATGTTGATAGATATCCCTTTTAAAGATAATATGATTCAACTTCTGCAGAACGATTATATTTATTTCTTTTCAGATGGCTTTGTGGATCAAAAAGGAGAGCGTACAGCTAAAAAATATTACTACAAAAACTTTAGAGACACTTTGAGAAATATAGCAATGTGTCCAATAGATCATCAGTTGGAAGCTATTAAAACTGAGTTCGAAACTTGGAAAGGAAATCAAGAACAGTTAGACGATGTTTTGATTATTGGGATTGATCCCTTTGCAAAAGTTTAATATTAGGAGCATAACCTTCTTTTATAATTTCG
>CALDTD010000084.1 GCA_937924345.1 uncultured Flavobacteriales bacterium
GAGACAACAGTAAATTATTATCAAAATTTACTGAAGCAGTTACAACATTATCGAACCGCGTTATGTATTTATACATAGTAATTATTACACTTATTTTTTATTACTGTGATATAATAAAGCAGCTGCGTAAGTGTTTAAGTCATGTTCTGCTGCCAAATCTTGCACAGCTTTCATCACACCTAACTTATCTAAAGTAGATGGATCTTTTAAAACTGTTTCTGCTGTACCTTTCCAGTCATCGCTTTCTGAACCTATAATGATAGCTTCACTAACACTTTCAGCTAAGCTTTTTTGATCCTTTGTTAAGCGTTTTTTATTATACTTTTCTTTCAATAAATTTTGAACATCAGAATATAATTGTTTAGTTAAATCAAAAACTTCTGCAATAGCCTCTCTCGAATAAACGTTAGCTTTAATTGCGCCAACTGGACGACCCCTTTCATTTGGTACTTTATTTTTTACTGGAGCTGCTTTTTCAGAATTGTTTTCTTCGGGAGCATCTTCAACACCACCCCCCATCGGAGGAGCTATAGAAGGAACGCCTCCTATTATAGGATTGTAAAATCCTTTCTTTCTTTGTTCGACAAATTTTTCTTGAGCGGCAGCAAGCTCTTCTCCAGAAGGATAAATACCAGTTTCGATAACTTTAATACCTTCTTCAGGCGGCAAAATGCCTAACTCCATCATTCTGGTTACTACTCTATTAAATTGTGTTTCATCTTTGATAGATACTTCTTCAAACTTAGCTATAGGACATTTACCCTTAAAGCCTAAGTTTTTAAATATCAATTCCATCTCTGGCTGCAAGAAATCATTCAAGAAAGCGTTTCTAGCTTCTCGCAATCTTTCGAAAAAGACCTGCGCTTTAACTGTTGTATTTGCAAACTTTTCAGAACCAATTAAAATATTCTGTAAACCTTCTTTAATATCTTCATTGACAATTTTATATTTCTCATAGCCTAATACTTTATTCATATCAGGAATGATAAAATCAGCTTTCGTTGTGTAATCTGCGACTAAAACACGCCCAACAGACTGATTGCTTAATAAAGATTGCATGGCAGAAATATTTTTGTGATTGATGCCACCTTTATCAGGAGTGTTGCCTAAAGTAATTAAAAGAATAACATTTTCAATTGTACGACAGATCGCTTGATCTATCTTTTTCATTTCTAACTTAAAGTTGATATCGTCCAACACAGCAAAACCAAACGGCACAGCAAACGGCTCATAATCTTGTTTCTTGTAAAAAGAATAAATAACATCAGTGGGATTGAGCTGTATTTTTAAACCATCTTGAGACCACTGACCATTTTTAATTTTATCCCTAGATTCTTCATCTAAACTATCAAAAATTATTTTATCCTGCTCATTTTTGGGGTTCTGCAATCTTTCTAATTCATATTCAGAAAGAATCTTTTCATATATAACTTGTTTCCAAGATGTGGACCTATTAGCTACAACATAAAATGGATTCAGAAGAGTATATTGTACCGGAATAGAATTTTTAACATCATAGGGAGTAGGATAGTTATAAATTTTTTCTACACTATCGTAAGATAAACCATCAGCATTAGCGTAAGATTTTAAAATAGACTGAAAATCATCTAAAGAAAATTTAGCATTTAGTTTGTAAAAAAAGATATTTCCGCTACGATAATATTCTCTAAAATATTGATCTTTTACTTTCCAAATTTTTATGTATCTCATCCATTTGCTGAAAAAATCTCTAGCTTTTGCGCTGCCGCCTTCTAAGTTGATTTCAGCATTAGAAAATTCAGACATGATATCTACGGCATTTCTAAATATAGCAACGTTAGCGTACGCTTTCTGACATAACTCGATAGCATCTCTTACATTGTAGCCATTAATGGACATCTCAAATGGCAGCAAACCTTCCCTGATATTGGCATATTTATTAAATTTTGGTTGAGTAGATATTCTATTTCTTCTCGTCGAAGTTGACGATGCGCCTCCATTCCTAGAATAATTAGCTTTACTGTCAAAATTATAAAAAGGATCTCCAACTAACTGAGGCTCAGAAGGATTTTGTTGAACTAAACTTTCTAAAGAAACATTCTCACTTTCATTTCCAGACGAAAATTTATTCCAATAACTTGATTTTTTTGTATATTTTCTAGGCATGTCTATATTATAATTACACTAAGTAACTTTCAAAGTGACTTTTAAACTTTTATTTAAGTTAGAAACATAGGTGTGAACGTCGATTGTATTTCTTCTACCTTAGTATTGTTCATGTCTGAATAAATTTTTACCAACCAATTTCCTAACACCAAAGCGGAATAACTATCTTTTCTGGGTTTATCCGGCCCAGTCTTTCTTTTTAAATTTGGAGGAAGATCAAAACTTTGTGTACCTTGGGCTGTAGTAGTTATTTGAATAAGTGCGCATTCAGTTTTTGTTAACAAAATCATATCTGTTAAATGTTCCACAAAATCAATCATTTTAGCTTCTTCATTTTGTTTGTCTGAATCAGCCATATTAGAAAACTTCATATTTAATATGCCTATTTTCTTTTTTGTTTGAGATCTAAAATTATTATCAATAGCTCTGCTTCCAAAAAATATTCTTCTATGATCGAAATTTGCTTGAAGTAATTCATTGGCGGTTCTAATCCAGCTAGAGGTTGGTTTTCTCAAAAATACATACTTATAATCTGATTTATTATATTCATTTTTTAATGAAATTAAGTTCTGCGGATAATCTTCAGGTTTTTCAAATTCAGTAACAATTTGTTTCAAGTTTATTCCTTCACTTTTAAATAACTCACTTTCATTGCATGAATTCATAAACTGAACGCCACCATTATAATCCATACACACAGCTACAACATTAAAATTCTTTAATATATATAAAAAGTATTTAATGTGATCTTTTAACGAACTGCCTGATAAAGCGTAAGAATGCACTAATGTACTGATTTGTTTTTCACTGTTTAATTTTAAAACCTGAATTGCAAAATCATCAGAAGACTCTGTTTCAGACCACGAAGGATCGACCGCTACAATATATTCACTTTCCGG
>CALDTD010000085.1 GCA_937924345.1 uncultured Flavobacteriales bacterium
TCCAGTGTTTTCAAAATAATTCAAGTTTCCACGCTCTTCACCAACAACCAAATCTAAGTCATCATCTAAATCTATGTCAAATAAAAACGGTTTTGCACTTGCTCCAACGTCTAAATCACTTCCGCTATCGTCTATAATTGCTAAGGGTGAATTCCCAAATGTCATTGTTCCTAAAGCTCCACTTGTGTTTTCTATAAAATGTACTTTTCCATCATAATTACCCAATAAAACGTCAATATCTCCGTCGTTATCCAAGTCTCCAAAGGTTGGATAAAGAGCTCTGTTTAATCCTAAAGTTGAAAAGTTGCCAAAGTCCTCAGTTATCAAGGTGAAAATTGGCTCAATAATAGAACCTGAGTTTTCATATAGCTGAATTTTAGATTTGTAATTCGTTACTTGACTTGTGTCAAACTCACCAAAACTACTTACAAATAAATCGAGTAATCCATCGTTATTATAGTCAAATAAAACAGGGTAAGCCGAACGACCTAATTCTATCATGTTTTTTTGAAGAAAGTCTTCCGCTATAAAATTGAAATTAGGTGCTGAGTTGGTTCCATTGTTTTTGTACCACCAAATGCTTTTTGTGTTTTCGGTCTCATCTTGTGTATTTGGACTTACAATTAAATCTTTTATTTGGTCGTTATCTATGTCTTCATAAAAAGTAGCTGGGAATAAGTTTAGATTTACGGGGGTGTCGTAACTTGGGAAAGCACTATCTTGGCTTATCATAGAGGTGTTCATGTTTGGTCCAGTATTGTCATTAGTTAAGGCAACTATGTTATTAAAACTAACATCTCCTAATAATAGATCCTTAACACCATCATTGTTTAAATCTAGCGTCATTACAGTTGACCCAGCATGTTTTAATTGTTTTTTTTCGGGGTCGGTTACATTAGAGTTATCAGAACAAGTATCTTTTAAAATACAAATGTTTGTATTGGTTCCTGTCTCTAGAAAATGCCCCCAGCAATTGTTTTTTAGTTCATAAGGTAACGAGTCACAATCATACCCTAATTCTGCTCGTAAATTTTTATGGTATTCTACTCTAGATCCTAATACTCCAAAAGTCAAAACATCTAAATCTCCATCTCCGTCTATATCGTTTATATCTGGAATATCTGTTCGGCTTACAAAAAGATTGGTTGTAAAGTTAAATTGCTTAGAAAAAATATAAGGTTCAGTAACTCTTTCAAAACTTAATGTAGATCCTGTAGACGTGTTTTTCCAAACGCCGATTCCTCCAGAAACATAGGAGAATATATCTTTTTTACCATCACAATTGTAATCCCTAAGTAATGCCCAGGACTGTAAGTTTGGAAAACTTTCCTCGTATTCGGGCGAGTAGATATATTCCCCGTTCTTTTTTATAAAAGTAAGAATTGTATTGCCTGTACGTTCAAATATGAAAAGGTCTTCTATATTATCATTATTAAGATCTATTGTAGAGAATTGTGCTGCATTTAGCCCTCCAACCCAAGGGTGTTTTATTTCAATTCCGTTTTTTATAACTTCAATACTGTCAACTCTTTCAAAACCTAAGTATTGAGCTACTATATTGAAGTAGAAAAAAAAAGAAAAACAAAGAAAAACAATAGGTTTATACATGTTGTAATAGTATTACTAAATCTAATATACAAAATATTATAACCTTATACTGTGTATGCGCTCATTTATCTTTTTTTGATAGTTTATTGAAAAATGTTGTTAAAAATTGCACGAAATTCTATATTTGCACCCTTGTTTTCGGTAAACAAAGCTTGTTTGTCGATACTTTTTTTGCTAAAAAGTTAATGAATTAAGGGAGTATAGCTACTTCTTTAGTTTGTTTGTTTCTAGGTGAAAGTAATTAAATTGTACACATTAAAATTAAAATAAATGCAAAACAGAGGAGCCATTTGGACTTTTACCATATTATTGACGCTTGCATGTCTTTATCAATTGTCTTTTTCTTGGGTAACCAAAGGATTAGAAAATAAAGCATTAACATTTGCCGAAAAAGAATGGAATAACAGAGTTAATGCAGGAGACGAAATTGTTGTGTTGGGAAGAGATACCATGCAAGTTAATGGAGTTGATGGTCAAGTTGATTTAAAAACTAAACAGACTGCAATTTCTTATTTTGAAACAAGTTATGTTTCTGATCATGCAGACGATCCTATTTACCCAATATTTGGATTAACTTACAGACAATGTAATGATCAAAAGCTAGGTACAGGATTAGATTTACAAGGAGGTATGAGTGTTACCTTAGAAATTTCTATCGAAGATTTAGTTTTAAATAAAGCAGGAAATTCACCAAAGCCTTCTTTTAGAAAGCCGTACGAACAAGCATTAGCTGATTTTGGAGCTGGTAAGAGCGATGACTTTATTGGTTTGTTTGAAGCTGCTTACAATAGTAGTGATTACAAAGGAGATCCAATGACTTTCTTTAATGTTGGTGATAAAGAAAATTTCTCGTTAGAAAACTCTAATGCAGAAATGATTAGTACATTAAGAAAGTTAGCAGTACAAGCAATTGACAATACAGAGAAAATTATCGAAACTAGAATTAACCGTTTTGGTGTTTCTCAACCAAGTATTCAAAAGCAGCCAATTTCTGGTCGTTTACACATAGAATTACCAGGGGCCAAAGATAAAGAACGTGTACGTAAGTTATTACAATCTAGAGCAGAATTAGGTTTTTATTTAGGATATAATGGTTCTTTAAACGATCCGCTTTATCAATTAAATGAATCTTTAAAAACAGGTGTTGAAGTTGAAGAAGGAAACTTGTTAGATAATAGAGTTGAGTCTACAGATACTACTGCTGTTGCAGGAAAAGATACACTAAGAATTGCTACCGATACCAATTTAGCAGATTCAGCAATTGCAGATTTAGAAGGGCTAAATTTAGATGATCAAACTTCAGAAGAAAATGCTGACTCTACTACCGTTGATCCCGCTCAGCCAAAGTTATTTACGGGGCCGTTGTTTGATTTGTTAGATATTGGCCAAGGCGTTCAAGGACCTTTTATGGGTACAGCAAAAGCTAATGATACTGCTAAAATCAATCTAATGTTGAATAGCGAAATAGCAGCAGGTATTTTACCAACAAATGTGCTGTTTAAATGGTCTAGTTCAAATAATGAAGGTAAAGGTCATACCTTATATGCATTACAGTATCCAGAAAATAAAGATGAGTTTATTACAGGAGACGATATCAGCGAAGCAAATCAAGATTACGATCAGCAAGCGAAAGAAGTTGTTGTTAACGTTCAAATGAATGGTGAAGGAGCGTTGAAATGGAAAAACATTACAACAAATAATGTTGGAAGAATGACAGCTATTGTTTTAGATGATCAAGTTTATTCTGCACCATTTATTAATAGTCCAATTCCGAATGGAAGTACAAGAATTTCAGGAGATTTTAGTATTCCTGAAGCTCAAGATTTATCAACTGTTTTAGTTGCGGGGTCGTACGATACACCAGCAAAAATTGTTGATGAAGCAGTTGTTGGCCCTACGCTTGGAGAAGCAAATATTAAATCTGGTATGTGGTCGTTTATTGCGGCACTTATTTTGGTGTTAATTTATATGATCGTTTATTATGGTCAAGCTGGTATAGTTGCTAGTATTGCTTTAATAGCAAATATTTTCTTCTTGTTAGGAGCTTTAGCTTCTTTAGGAGCGCAATTGACTTTGCCGGGTATTGCAGGTTTAGTATTAACACTAGGAATGTCTGTAGATGCGAACGTACTTATTTTCGAACGTATTCGAGAAGAACTAAGAGAGGGTAAAAGTGTGAAATTAGCAATAGCAGATGGTTATAAGCATGCTTACTCTGCAATTATCGATGCCAACATAACATCATTATTAACGGCAGTAGTCTTAGCTTACTTTGGTACTGGACCAATTCAAGGGTTTGCTACTACGTTAATCGTAGGTATATTTACTTCGTTGTTCTCTTCTATTTTATTAACGCGTTTAATCTTCTCTTACAGATTAGATAAGAGTAAATCAATCTCTTTTTATAGAGGTTTCTCAGAAAACTTATTCATCAATATGAATATAGATTTCGTAGGAAAGAGAAAGAAGTTTTATCTTTTATCAATTGGGGTAGTTTTAGTGAGTATTATCTCTCTAATTGCAGTAGGTTTAGATAAAAGTGTCGAGTTTACTGGAGGAAGAGTTTATAGAGTTGAATTTAACGGAACAGCTCCATCTAAAGATGTAATTGCCGAAGCGGTAGAGAAATTCTCTACTGAAGATGGTAAAATGATAAAGCCAGAAGTAAAGACGGTAAATAATGAATTCACTATCGAGTTTACAACTAAGTATTTATATACAGATGTTTCTAAAGATGCAACCAAAAAAGTGGATTCTGTTATGAATTTAGGTTTTGTAGAAGCTGGTTATTCTGCAAAAGAAGATGCTGAAACAGCAGAAGTGAATACGTATGAGATTATTCAGCAGCGATCGGTAAATGCTCAAATTTCTGATGAGTTAATATTAGGTTCGTTTATGGCTATCATTTTCTCGTTAATAGTAATCTTTGCTTATATCGCGTTTAGATTTAATAGAATGACTTTTGGTATTGGAGCTTTAATTGCAATGTTCCACGATGTATTGGTTGTTTTAGGGTTGTTCTCAATCTTATATAATTTTATGCCGTTCTCTATGCAAATAGATCAAGCGTTTATTGCAGCGATCTTAACAGTTGTTGGTTACTCTATAAATGATACAGTAGTTGTATTCGATAGAATTCGTGAATACATTACTTTACACAAAAGAGGAGAGCAAAATCAAGTGATTAACAAAGCACTAAACAGTACATTAAGCAGAACGTTAAACACATCTTTAACTACATTCTTAGTATTGTTAGTTATCTTTATATTTGGTGGAGAGTCTATTAGAGGTTTCTCTTTCGCATTAATGATTGGTGTAGTAGTTGGTACTTATTCTTCTATCTTTATTGCAACACCATCTGTTATTGATTTAACAAAAGAAGGAGATTTAATGCCGATTAAGAAAAAAGAGAATGAATAAACTTCAATATTCATAGTGACTTAAAAAGCCTTTTCAGATTTTGAAAAGGCTTTTTTTATACCTTTGTTTTAACGAAAGATGAATTTTTTATTTTTAGATAGCATTAGTACAGGTGAAGTAGTCGTAATATTACTTTTTATCTTATTGTTTTTTGGTGCGGAAAGTATTCCAAAATTAGCAAGAACATTAGGTAGAACTGTACGTCAAGTAAAAGATGCTACACAAGATATTCAAAGAGATATACAAGACTCTATGAAAGATAGTGTGGGTAATGATTATAAAAAAGTTGAGCAATCTGTACGTAAAACAATAGACGACACCAAGAAAGCAGCTTCTAGTAATCTTTCTGCAATCGAAAAGCCATTAAAAGATATAAAATTAGATAAATAATAATGGGAGTAGCAATGTTGATTCTAGGATTAGTAATTCTAGTTGTTGGTGGAGAGTTATTAGTAAAAGGAGCTGTAACTATTGCTAATAATTTTAAAATTTCACCGCTAGTAATCGGTATGACGGTTGTTTCTTTTGGAACCTCTGCTCCTGAATTGTTAGTTAGTTTACAGGCAGCTTTAGATGGTAATCCTTCTATTTCTATTGGTAATGTTGTTGGGTCCAATATCGCTAACCTAGCATTGGTTTTAGCCATTACTGTTTTAATATTTCCAATAGTTGCAGAAAGACAAACGAAAATTGTTGATTGGCCAATGATGTTGTTTGCAACTTTTTTATTCTATATTTTTTCGTTAGACAATCAGGTAGTTTTTTGGGAAGGTGCTATACTAGTAAGCATATTGATAACATTTACTTTTTTATTAATTCGTAAATCTCGTAAAGAGAATAAGGAAATAGATGATGAAGAGTTAAATGAAAATGGTTCTACACCAAAAGGTTTAATTCTATTAGCCGGGGGGTTAGTTGGACTTTATTTTGGGTCAGAATGGTTTGTAGAAGGTGCAGTGTCTATTGCCAAAGCCTTTAATTTAAGTGATCGGGTAATTGGGGTAACAGTTGTTGCATTTGGTACATCTGCTCCAGAATTAGTGGCCTCAACAGTGGCGGCATATCGTCAACAAACAGATATTTCTGTAGGGAATTTAATTGGGTCTAACCTATTTAATATAATGGCTGTGCTAGGGATTACAAGCATGGTAACACCCATAAGTGTTGAAGCTTCTGTTTTAAGTTTTGATATGTATTGGGTGATAGGAATTGCATTAGCAATGTTACCAATACTATTTATTGGGAAGAAAATAGGTCGAATTAAAGGGCTGTTATTGTTAGCGACTTATATAACTTATATTATTTTGGTTTTAAGTAAAACATAACGTGAAGTGTTTAAATAAAGTACCTTACTTTTTTAAGTTTTTAATGGCTCATTATATAGTGGGTTTAGCTTTTTTGTTTTTATTTCGATTACTACTTTTCTTTACTTACAAAGCAGAACATACAATTGACATAGAAAATGAATCTACTTTAATTAAAAAGTCTTTTTTAATAGGTTGTCAATTTGATTCAGTCATCTTAGGTTACAGTTTAGCTCTCCCGTTGATAGTATTGGTAATTCATTCTTTTGTAGGAAAAGGTTTTAGGATTTATAAATGGATAAGTGGCTGCCTCTATATTTTAACGCTTATTTCTTTTTATTTTTCAGCTGCAGATATTCCTTATTTTAATTATAATTTTGCAAGGATTTCAGCAGTGATTTTTAAATCTACTGCTGATGCTAAAATTATCTTTTCAATGATTTTAGAAGAGCCTACTTATGCTATATACTTTTTAGTTTGGTTGGGTATGTTTCTAGCATATTTATTACTAGTTAGAAAACTCATAAAGTTTATACCTAAAACACAATTGAAGGTTAAATCAAATGTGTTCCAGTTTGTCTTTATATTAGTCGGGCTAGGTTTGGTTTTCTTTGCTTTAAGAGGTCGGTTGGATAGTCCTATTAGAGTAAATCATTCTTTTTTCTGTGACAATTCTTTTTATAATCAATTAGGTTTAAACCCAACTTTTGTCTTAATAAAAAGCTTAAAGCAAAGTCAAGAAATAAGTATTATAGATAATAAAGATGCGATTAATAATGTAAAGGAATATCTAAATATAACTGAAAATTTAAATCTGAATTCACCATTAGCTAGAAACATAACTACAAGTGATAGTGTAAATAAGAAAAATGTTGTCTTAGTTATTATGGAAAGTATGTCTGCAAATAAATTAGCACGTTTCGGTAACAAAGATAAACTTACTCCATACTTTGATGAATTAGCAAAAAAGTCAATATGTTTTGATAACATGTATTCCGCAGGATTTCATACCTGTAATGGTATTTTTTCGACATTATACTCTTATCCAACTGTTTTAAGAGAACGACCGATGACAGCATTAAATATAAGTTATTTCAATAGCTTACCGCGTGTTTTTAAAGATTACGACTATAAAAATTTATACTTTACAGCTGGAAATGAAAATTTTGATAATGTAGGTGCTTTTATTAGACAAAACGATATTTCAACAATTATTTCGGGTAAAGATTTTGATCCTAAACTACTTCATAGCTCGTTTGGTGTTCCAGACCATATATTATTCGATTATACTTTAGAACGTTTAAATCAAGAAAGAGAACCATTTTTTGCTACTGTTATGACAGTAAGTGACCATGGACCTTATATAATTCCTAAAGATATAAGTTTTGAGCCAAAACAATCCGAAATTAAAAAACAAGTCGTAGAATACGCAGATTGGTCTATACATCGATTTTTAGAAAAGGCAAAAACGCAATCGTGGTATAAGAATACTGTATTTGTTTTTGTTGCAGACCATGGTGTTGTTATGGGTGATATTACGTATGAAATACCTTTTTCCTTACATCATATTCCTTTGCTCATATTTTCTCCAGATACTTCTTTTATAAAGGCTAGGATATACAATAATTATGCAACACAAATGGATGTTTTACCTACAATAGCAGGATTACTTAATTTTAATTATATAAATAATACATTTGGCCAAGATTTACTTAAAGAAAAAAGAGAATATGGAGTTTTCTCTTCGGACGATAAGTTTGGATGTATTAATGATGGTTTTTATTATATATATCGAAAAAATGGTAAGGAAACTTTACACCAATATAAAAATAGAGACCCTTCTAATTGTATCAAAGAATTTCCTGAGCAAGCCGAAAAAATGAAAAAACATGTGGTTTCTATTATGCAGTCTGGTAAACTTATAATTAGTGAAAATAAAACGCACTAAAAGGTACTAAGAACACTCTTCAAAAATGATACTTTAGCTCAATTCCTAATGTTTTTATAGGTGTAATAGTTGGTGTTAATACTTTTTGAGTAACGAAACCTGCATTTTTAAAATTTTGACGAACTCCAAAGCCAATTTCTGTCTCAGTTCTTATAGAAAAACGAGGGTGAATAAAATAGGAGGCGCTTACTAATCCTGCAATTCCACCACCGGAGTTTTCCATTTGCCATATTTGTCCGCCAATATTAGTTCCTATAAAAGTGGTGATAAAGTAAAGGTCTGTTCCGTAAGAAAAAGCCCAACGGTTTTTTATTCGTTTTTTTTCTATTCCAAAAGTAGTAATGAAAGGATTTATGTAACTATTTGTACCGCCAGTAATTTGCTCTCGGTAAAGCCCCATAACCATTCCAAATCGAAGGTACTTATCTGATTTCGTATGTTGCGAAAGTGATAGTGCAACCTGGTCGTGAATAGGAAAAAGTTGTTGCCCGTCTATTCCGCGTAAAGCGAGTTCACCAACATTTGAAAATCCAAACCCAACTTCGTAAAAGTAATTTGCAAGCGTAGAATCTGCCTTTATTTCTTCTTGTGACCTACCAAGTAAAGGAATGAGAGAAATACAAATTAAGAGTAAGATTCTATACATCTAATTATAAATATGTAGTTGGTTACTATTAGAATTATATTCAAATCGATATTGATGTAGGTTAGTCGTTGCAGGACCTTGTATTACTGCCCCATCAAACAATTGATATTTACTCCCATCGCATTCGCAACTAATACTAATATTTGAGGAGTCTACCATTACAGCGCCGCAGGAACCTTCTACATTATACGTACAATAACGATCGTAAACCATAAAATTATCTTGTGTTTGTCTATAAATAATTAATCCTTCATTCCCACCAGAGACATAAGCCCAACCTCCAATTCCGTTAAGGTTTATGTAAGCAGGTAAGTTTAGATTTAAATAAGAATCTAGCGGTACATAAGGAACAGTTTGGTTGTTTTTATTACAAGAAGTCTGCATAAAACTCAGTACAGCTAGAAATAATATAATGATAATTGTATTTTTCATAAGTTGATAAAACGTTAAAATAGTAATTTTATTCCCAACATTGGTAGAACAATTCATCTTCCCAAACTCCTCCAAAATTTAACCATTGTTTTTTTATGCCGTTTTGTTCGAATCCTGATTTAGTAAACAATTGAATACTTGCTTCGTTATTTGCACCAATAGTACAGTGTAATTGATTGAGCTTTAAATGTGAGAAACTATAATGTTTCAATAAGTCTAAAGCCTCTTTTGCAAGTCCTTTATTTCTATAGTTATTGTCAATTAAAATACCTACTCCAGCTCTAAGGTGAAAAGGGTCAAAATCGAACAAATCGATGCAGCCTAGTTTCTTTTTAGTTGCTTTATCTTCTATAATAAAACGGATTTGTTTGGTAGAAAAAATGTCTTGAGCACTGTTTACGTAGTCTTCTATTAGCTTTCGAGAAAACGGAACGAATGTATTACTTACTCTCCAATTGTTGGTATTATTTTCCCAAGCTAGTAAAATATCTATATCTGATGGCTCTATTGTTCTAAATGCTATATTTTTACTTGCTAACATACGCTTATCTTAAACTGAAATTGTACCATCAAAAACAAAAGTAGCTGCACCTTCTAGCCATACGTTTGTATAGTGATTTTCTTTTGTTTTTTCTAAAGAAACGGATAGTTCACCGCCTTTAGTTTTAATAGTTATTTTACCATCTGCAATGTTATTTTTTAAGGCAATACTTATTGCACAAGCAGTTACTCCTGTTCCGCAAGAAAGAGTTTCGTTTTCTACGCCTCTTTCGTAGGTTCTAACTAAGTTTTCTGATTTTGTTTCTTCAATAAAGTTTACGTTAGTTCCATTTATTGATTTGTAAGCATCAGAATATCTTATTTTACTTCCTTTTTCAATAATGTCAAGATTACTTATGTTTTCTTGGAAAACAACATAATGCGGAGAACCAGTATTCATAAAATAATGATCTTCGTTTATCTCAATAGTTGAGACATCGTGCATTTTAAGTTTTACTATATTATTACCTAAAACTGAAGCTTCATGAAGTCCATCTGTGGAAATAAATGCTGTTTGCTTTTCGGTAATAATTCCCAAATCAAAAGCGAACTGAACAGCACATCTACTTCCATTACCACAAAAACTTTGCGAACCGTCTGGATTAAAAAAAATCATATTAAAGTCGTACGATTCATGGTTCTCAATTAAGATTAAACCATCTGCTCCAGCACCAAATTTTCTGTCGCAAATAAATTGTACAGCTTCTAAGTTTTCTTTGTCAAATACTTTATTTCTATTGTCTATTATTACAAAGTCGTTTCCAGTTCCTTGGTATTTTTTGAATTGAATATCCATTGATAAAATTAAAGTGTGTGTTGAAAATAGTTACTTATTCCGCTCAAAATACTCTGAACAGCATAAGAAGCTAAGATTAATCCCATGATTTTACTAATTACAGTGATACCATAATTACCAATTCGTTTTTGTAGCTTA
>CALDTD010000086.1 GCA_937924345.1 uncultured Flavobacteriales bacterium
GAGATCCTTTTAACCCTTTATGGACAGATAACTTGTATCATAATAATGGGCTAGATGCTACTTTTTCTGATTTGGGTAGGGGAGCAGTAACTGGTGATCCAAATGATAATGGAAAGTTTAAAACACCTACTTTACGTAATTTAATTTACACCGCACCTTATATGCACGATGGTCGTTTTGAAACGTTGGATGAGGTAATTAATCATTACAGCGTCGGACTACAAAATTCTAGCACAATAGATCCACTACTGAAAAATGTGAATATTGGTGGCGTACAGTTAAACCCACAAGAACGAGAAGACTTAAAAGCTTTTTTATTGACGCTTACAGACGAAGACTTTGTTACAAATTCAGCTTATTCAGATCCTGATTAGCTAAAAGTAGTTTAGAGGAAGTAATATTACCTATAATAATTATGTAGTCGCGCATTTAACTTCTTAATCGATTCCCAACGTTTTTTATCATTCACTTTTACAGCAACATGGGTTTTTGCATAGTATGGAAATGGAGAAGACAATTGTTGAAAGTCTTTATTTTTTATTATAAAAGCATCAAACTTAATTCCTTTTTCGTAAGGAATTTTATAGTTAGGAATATTATTTAATGTTGTATTACTAAAGTTACTTTTAGATATTCCAGAGATAAAGTATGTAGTAGTATCTAAGTTTATATTTGGTTGAATAGGCGAGAGGTTCTCGTCTAAAAAAGTAACAGTTTTAAAATCACCTTTTTCTACAGCTTTTTGGTCTGTAGAGTAATAGAAATAAGTTGGGCAAAATGTAAAATGGTTTTTAAATCCTTTAACAATACTTTTGTTATCTGCTGCTTGAGCCTCTTTTATTTTTTCTGCTTTAGCCGATGCGCCTCTTTTTTTATAAGCATCTATTGTATTTTGTCGAGTTTTTAATTGAATAAGTAAGACTCCATTTTTTAAAGCGTTAATTTGTGTTCTAGCCATTTCTTGGCGTAAAGCACGCAATTCTTTACTAGTAAGTGTGTCTTGACTAATTGCACTAAGGTAAAATGTGCTTAAAATGATAGCTATAATAATTTTCATGCTTAGATAATTTTATTCATTCATTTCTGCAATTCTTTTTTCAATCTTGGTATAAGGCTCTACATCAATATGTGATGGAGCTATTTCTCCTCCACGCCATAACCAAAAACGCGCTCTACGCATATCATTAAAATAAAGAATCATAGAAGGGTAAAACAAAATTAACGCCATAGTTCCAAACAACACTCCAAAGGCAATAGAAACCCCCATAGGAATTAAAAACTGTGCTTGAAAACTAGTTTCGAAGTAAATTAAGGGTAATAGCCCAGCTACAGTTGTAATAGAAGTTAGAATAATTGGTCTAAATCTAGATTTTCCTGCTTCTACGGCTGCGGCATGTATAGACATTTTTGCTTTTAAATTTCGGTTAAATTGATCAAGCATCACTACAGCATCGTTTACTAATATTCCAACTAGTCCAATTACCCCTAAAAAGCTAAAAATTGAGAAAGGAATTCCTTTTATTCCATGGCCCAATAGTGCACTAAATATTCCGACAGGAATAACCATTAAAATAATTCTTGCCTGATAGAAAGAGGAGAAGTTAAGCGATAAAATGATTAGGATTAATAAAATTGCTAACCCAAATGAGACTAGTAAACTTTGAATTGATTCCTGAGCTTTTTCTGCTTGTCCTTTTACAGAATAGGTTACATCTGGATAGCGTACAGAAATATTATCGAGGAAATCTCTTTTGATTGTTCTGTTGACATCAGATGAGAGTTCACTGTTATATAAAGTTCCAATAATGCGTACTTCCTTATTTCCATTTATATGTCTTATGGCTACTTTTCCTCTCGATATTTCGTAAGAAGCAAGTTCGGTTAATGGAATTTCAAGACCTTGCACAGTTTTAATTCTCATATTATCCAAATCCCCAATTGAATTTCTGTCTTGTTCAGGAAAACGTGTCCAAATTTTAACTTCGTCTCTACCTACAATTACACGTTGTATCTCTTTTCCATAAAATCCTTGACGAATCTGTTTTAATATAACTGCTTCGTTTAACCCTAATAAATAGGCTTTAGGTTTTAGTTTAAGGTTAATTTCTCGGTTACCTATTCCAGAATTATCAGTAAGGTCGAGAACTTCTGGCATGGCTTCAATCTCAGATTTAACCCATTTAATAGCTTCTTTAAGCTGATCTGAATTTACACTTTGTAACGAAATTGATATATCTTTCCCGAAGGGTGTATCTCCTCCAATCGTAAATTTTTCCAACTTTTTTAATGAATCTTCATTAATTCTATTCTTAATTTCCTTCGATATATCTACAGTAGAAATAAAGTTATTTTCTTTAACTGAAACACGCATGGAACCAGCGTGGTTACCAGTTTCACTCAATCGTTGGGCTTGTCCAATATTATAAGAAACATATTTAATTAATGTATCTCCATATTTATCGGTTAACTCTTGGTTATAATCATCAATTATATCGTTTAGATAAAGAATAAAGTTTTTTGTTTTGTTTTCTCTTTCTCCTGGTTTGAAAGCAATATCTACAGAAATGTCGTCATAAGGAATA
>CALDTD010000087.1 GCA_937924345.1 uncultured Flavobacteriales bacterium
AGAGGGTAGGTATAAAGCGAATCGGAAATATGGCTTATGGAAAAAATATTTTCCAAATGGTAATTTAATGAACGAAATCTATTTTAAAAACGGGAGAGCTTATGGTGGGTTTAAAACATATTTTGAAAACGGAAATCTTGAAGAGGAAGGAACTTGGAAGGGAAGAGTTTACACTGGAGAATTTAAACGTTTTCACGAAAATGGTCAGTTAGCTCAAGAAAAGACCTTTAATGCTTCTGGTAAAACTAATGGTACAGTAAAATACTTTTATGAAAACGGACAAGAAGAATTAGTTTTTACAACCGTAAATGGCGTAGAAAATGGTCAAGCTACGCGTTATTACCCAAATGGAGATATTAAAGAAATTTTAACTTTTTCTGCTGACGGAACAATGGAAAAGCGTGAGGAAAAAGCAAGAGTGAACCCACCTGTTACAGTTAAGAAAGAAGAAAAAGGCGAAGGTGTAAAAGTAGCTGGAGCAAAAAATATGGGAGGTGGGAACATAGTAGATGGATATCATAAAACTTATAACGACGATAAAGATATTTTAATGGATGGTGAGTTTAAAAGTGGTAAGTTGATTGATGGTAAACATTATATTTATGATGAGTATGGTTTGTTAGAGCGTATTGAGGTTTATAAAAACGGGAAATACGTAGGTAACGGAGTATTGTAATGGAATTTGCTGATGAATATTTTATGAGAATTGCCTTGGCAGAAGCCAAAGCAGCTTTCAGCAAAGATGAGGTTCCAGTAGGAGCCTTAATTGTTTATAAGAATAAGATAATTGCAAAAACACATAACCTTACTGAGCAATTGACTGATTTTACGGCTCATGCAGAAATGCAAGCGTTTACTTCTGCTACAGATTTTTTATCCAATAAGTATCTTAACGAATGTGTTTTATATGTTACCTTAGAGCCTTGTGTAATGTGTGCAGGTGCTAGTTTTTGGACTCGCATTGGAAAGATAGTTTATGGTGCTTCTGACGACAGAAGGGGTTTTAGTCGTTTAGCAGAAAACATTTTACATCCTTCTACAGAAGTGGTTTCTGGAGTACTTGCAGACGAATGCAGCTTTCTAATGAAGGCTTTTTTTCAAACGAAGCGTAATTAAATTATACGCTGAGAAGTTCTTTAGACGCTTTTTGTTCTGCTTTTCGTTTAGATTTTGCAGTCGCTTTTGTTTTAATCACTTCATCAATATAAAGTCCCATAGTAAAGAAATATTCACCTTCAATTTTAGACTTATTTAGTTCTTTAAAAGTAAGTCGTTGGTGTTTTTTTTGACATTGAATAAGTAGTTGACTTTTATAGTCTGTATTTGTAGACTCTACAACTTTTAAATCAATGTGTTTTTTAAAGATTTTATTAACTAAGATATCTTTTGTTTTGTCGTATCCTTTGTCTAAATAAATAGCCCCAATTAAAGATTCAAAAGCATTTCCAACTATAGAAGTATTTTTGTTACCATTTCCTCCTTTAAAATGAATATATGGTGTTAAATTAACCCGTTTTCCAAGACGATTTAAACTTTCTCTACTAACAATTCGTGCACGCATTTGAGTTAGAAAACCTTCAGATTCTTGGGGGTAAGATAGATAAATATATTCTGCTACAACAGAACTAATCACTGCATCACCGAGAAACTCTAGTCGTTCGTTGCTTAACTTTACACCTTTTATATTGGTTATTGCTACAGATTTATGCTCAAAGGCTTGGACATAAAGTTCAATTTTACGTGTAGAAATTGAAAATTCTGATGATAAAAATTGTGTTAATTCTAAATATTTAGGATCAACTTTTTTATGAAAAAAAGGAATTCTAATCGTTGTATTTTTTAACGATAACACTTGTATTGTGTCCACCAAACCCAAATGTGTTACTTAAAGCAGCGTTAACTGTTCTTTTCTCAGCTTTGTTCAATGTTAAATTCAATTTGTTATCAATGTTTTCGTCTTCTGTTTCGAAGTTAATAGTAGGTGGTACAATATCATTTTTAACAGCCATAATAGTAGCAATTGCTTCAATCGCACCTGCAGCACCTAATAAATGCCCGGTCATAGATTTGGTTGAACTAATATTCAAGTTGTAAGCATGTTCTCCAAATACTGACTTAATAGCTTTAGTTTCTGCTACATCACCAAGTGGAGTAGAGGTACCATGAACATTAATATAGTCAATATCTTCAACAGAAAGTTCAGCATCGTTTAATGCGTATTCCATTGCCTTTTTTGCACCTGTACCGTCAGGGTGTGGGGCTGTTATATGGTGAGCATCAGCACTTAGTCCGCCACCAGCAAGCTCGGCATATATTTTAGCTCCTCTAGCTTTAGCGTGTTCAAGCTCTTCTAGTACTATACATCCTGAACCTTCCCCTAATACAAAACCATCTCTATTTTTGTCAAATGGACGGGAAGCAGTAGCAGGCGAATCATTACGAGTAGATAACGCTCTTAGTGCATTAAAACCACCCATTCCAGCAATGTTTACAGCAGCTTCAGAACCTCCAGTAATCATTACGTCAGCTCTCCCCATTTGTATTTGCATAGCTGCATCTATCAATGCGTTTGTAGAAGATGCACATGCAGAAACAGTGACGTAGTTTGGGCCTCTAAAGCCATATTTAATTGAGATATGACCTGAGGCAATATCAACAATCATTTTAGGGATAAAATAAGGGTTAAATCTTGGTGTTCCGTCACCTCTTTCAAAGTTAAAACATTCTTCTTGAAAAGTCGTTAAGCCTCCAATTCCAGATCCCCAAATTACACCCGCACGATCTAAGTCTATCTTTTCGCAATCCAAACCAGAGTCTTTCATTGCTTCGGCAGAAGTAACCATAGCATAAATAGAAAAAAGGTCCAATTGGCGGGCCTCTTTTCTATCTAAATGCTCTTTTACATCGAAGTTTTTTACTTCACATGCAAATTGTGTTTTAAATTTTTCGGCATCGAAATGTGTAATTGGTGCAGCACCACTAACTCCCTGAACTAAGTTGTTCCAGTATTCTTCTAAAGAATTTCCAATTGGGGTTAATGCTCCCATTCCCGTTATTACTACACGTTTTTTAGATGCCATAACAAAAATTTAAGTTTATTTAATTGTTTATTTATTCAAGTAAATTGAATAAATTATGAGTTGCTTTCTATGTAAGAAACTGCATCTCCAACCGTTTGAATTTTTTCTGCTTCTTCGTCTGGAATAGCAATGTTAAATTCTTTTTCGAATTCCATGATTAATTCTACAGTATCTAATGAATCTGCTCCTAAATCATTTGTAAAGTTAGCTTCAAGTGTTACTTCTCCTTCATCAACTCCTAATTTGTCAACGATTATTGAAACTACTTTTCCTTTAATTTCTGCCATTTTATTTGGGTTTAATTATTAATATGAACTGCAAATAAAACATTTTTCGAGCATTCAACAAAATACTTTAGCTTAAACTTAAGTTCGAATTTGTGAAAATATATTAACTAAGCATTAATAAGGCTCTATTCAAAGCCTTTATAAGTAAATCGACTTCTTCTAAAGTGTTGTAAAAAGAGAAAGATGCTCTTATTGTCCCTGGTATTTCGAAGAACGTCATCAACGGTTGTGTACAATGATGTCCAGTTCTTACCGCTATTCCCATTTGGTCTATAATTGTTCCAATGTCGAACGGGTGAATACCTTCGATTATAAAAGAAATAACACTAGTTTTTTCTTTTGCAGTCCCGATTATTTGTAATCCTTCAATTTTAGAAAGTTCAGCTGTTGCATATTGCAATAATTTTTTTTCTTGCTCTTGAATTAGGTCAAAACCTATTTTATTTATGTAGTCTATTGCTGCACCTAATCCAATAATTCCAGCAATGTTTGGTGTGCCAGCTTCAAATTTGTGAGGAAGGCAATTGTAAGTTGTTTTCTCAAACGAAACTTCTTTTATCATATCTCCTCCACCTTGGTAAGGAGGTAAATCGTTAAGTAAATTCTCTTTTCCATACAAAACTCCTGTTCCTGTTGGTGCAAATAATTTATGTCCAGAGAAAACTAAAAAGTCAATATCTAAAGCTTGAACATCAATAGGAGTATGATTTACAGATTGTGCAGCGTCAATTAAAACAACTGAATTATTAGCATGAGCAACTTCAATTATTTTTTTAATTGGGTTAATTGTTCCTAAAGTATTTGAAATGTGATTTACTGCGACTAGTTTAGTCTTTTTAGTAATTAGTTCGTCAATTTTTTCAAGAATTAACTCGCCTTTTTTATTGATAGGAATAACTTTTAATACTGCCTCTTTTTCCTCGCAAATCATTTGCCAAGGAACGATATTACTATGATGTTCCATAGCAGAAATTACAATTTCATCTCCTTTCTTTAAATGCTTTTTTCCAAAAGATTGTGCAACTAAATTAACTCCATCAGTTGTTCCTTTGGTAAATATAATCTCGTGACTATGTTTTGCTCCAATAAATTCTTGAACTTTTGTTCTAACAGCTTCGTATTTTGTTGTTGCTTCTTGGCTAAGTGTATGAACTCCTCTGTGAATATTACTATTTTCATTGTCGTAATAAGCAGCTATAGCATCAATAACTTGTCTTGGCTTTTGAGTTGTAGCTCCATTATCTAAATAGACCAAATCTTTGCCCTTTATTTTTCTAGTTAAAATAGGAAAGTCGGCTCTTATGTCTGTAATATTCATAACTCAAAAAATTAGATTACAAATTTACTATCTAATCCTATTAATGGCTAATTTAAGTCAACTACTTTTATAGTAGCGCTGTTAATTATTGTTACCACGTTACTTTTTCCATCCTTATTTATGTCGCCAATTGTAGTGTTTAAACTACCAATTAAATCTTTATTGTGTGATTTTTCTAGGTTGCTGTCTAAAATAATTAGCTCCAAAGAGTTTTCTGGTTGAAGCGCTATAAAAGTTTTTCCAGTTATTGTTTTTATTATTTTGTAATTGTTTGATAATGAGAACAAAAATTCTTTTTTATTAACGAGTGTTTTATCCATCCCGTATAGTTCTATTTTATTTTGATAGATTCCTAAATAATCAATAAACTTATTTTGATCTAAGTCTAGAATTTCAAACTCAATTTCTTTGTTTTTTTCATTTAGGGTTAAAATTTGTTTTGTGTTTTCTAAGCTGAATTCTACCACAGAAAGGCTAGAGTCTTCTTGGTATATGAATGAACTGGAACCAAATGACGCTCTTTTCTGAAGTTGAATTCTTCTATTTTTCGCTAATAATGGAGAACTTAAGTTATGAATACTTTCTCCTTTTCTATTTAAAAACAATGCGTTACCAAGTTTGTCGAAAGTAAAAATATAGTCTTTGCCGCTAAATATTGTTCTTTTAAATTTTTGATGAATAATTGCTTTACTTTTTGTTGTTTTCCAACCTTTTACAGCTTTTCCATCTTTATCATAATTATATACTACCTTATCTTCACAAGCTATCCAAAAACGATAATTATTATTCTGATTATAATCAAATACAGATACTGAATTTGTTGCTTTTTTAGAGAGTTTTATCGGGAATCCTTTTACATTATTTCCATTTATATCTACTAAATGAATATTATTTTCAGTGTTAAATAGAGCTTGGTATTTCCCGTTTCCATAAATATCTATTTGCTGTACTTCACCAATAATTTCACTTTCTAATTGTTTTGTCCATTTTATGTTTCCTACAGCATTTATTAAATGAATCTGATATGTCGAATCTTGAACAAAAATATCTAAACTATTACTCCTATGATTTTTAAGTAACTGCAAAGGCGAAATGATTTTGTGTTTTAAAGTTAGGTTCCATAGTTCTCCCGTTTCTCCCTTGTTTTGATCTGTAGGTTTAATAATAATTGCCTCGTGATGATGGTTTTTATTGAGTTGATTTGTTTGGTATCCAACTAGAAAAGAATTTGAAATTTGTTTTTCAATATTCTTGATTGTTTTATGATAGGCAGGAAGAAAGTCATTGGTTATTGATTTAGAAAATTGTTTTGTATTGCTAAACCAACTTTTTCGAGCTTTTTGAGCTAAGAATTTGTCTGAGAATATGCTATAAGTTGACTTGGTTTTTTTATTTAAGTTTTTTTGCCATTCGTATGTTAGGTTTTTAATTCCCGATGCAGTAGAGACGACAAGTTGATTGTTGTAAATAGAATAGAATAGTTGCTGTTTGCCAAAATCACTTAGTAGGTTTAAAGATGAATTTTCTATGGGGTAAACTGTTGTGCCAAAGCTATCGAAACTTGATTTTTCTACAGGGATTAAACTTGAGATTTTAGAAAAATCACTAGCAGGTTTAAGTGCAATATAAATTGCCTTTTCATTGCCTTCTTTTCCAAATTTAATAATTGAGATATGGTTGTTTAAAAGTGATGATAGTATTTGTTTGCTTTTACAGTCACACTCATTGTTTATGGTGTTTGTGTAGACTTCAGGCAGGTCTTCATTATCATAAGTCAACTCTTCAATTGTCTGTAAGTTTTTAGGCAAAAGTTGAGTGTCTATTCTTTGACTAGATTTTAATTTTGTTACATTCTTAGTTTTGTAATCTGCTATACCATTCAACAAGAGTTGGTTGTTTTCGAGGATGATATCCAAAGAAATCCAATTTTTATTGTCGTTCCACTTTTCTAAAGCATTTTTAGTAAGGTATTTGGTCGCTATTTTTTTTAAGTTTTTTATACCAATATAAACTTGGTCTTGCTTTGATGTTTTGCTTTTGCTATACAGGAAATTAAATGATGAATCATAAAGTAGGTTTTGCTTATCAAAGAGTTGATTTATGCTTTTTTGTAATAAGTTTTTGTTCGTTGAAACTAATGTAAATGGCTTTACATAGCAGATGAAGATTCCATTTATGTGATTAGAGTGAAAAAGTTGCTGCTCTTTATGTAGTTCGTTTTTTTCTAATTGAAGTTCTTTTTCAATATACTTAAAGTCTTTCTCATTGTTAGTAAATGCAAAAAAGCTATTAATTTCTTCTACACCAGGGTGAAAAGATATAGTTAGTGGTTTCTTTTGCAGTAGTTTAATTGATTTTAAAGTAGAGTCAATATTTTTAATGTTTTTATTTAAAGTGTTAATAGATGGTATGGTTGATAGCCCTTTCCACACTAAATTAGTTTCTGAAAGGTTATAAAACGTTTCAAATGGTTTTTTAAGCTTTATAATTATTGCAGCATCTTTAGGTATGCTTGTAATGATGGGTGCCTGCAATGCTGTTTTCTTCTTTAGTGTTTCATAAGAAAAGTAAAGCGTAGCTCCGCAGCTCAACAATAATAAAAGTAGTCCAATTTTTTTCATCATACTTAACTTCAAAATTAATAGGATTAATGTTTCATAATTCATAAAGAGTTGCTAACTGTACACATTAAAAAGTTGATTTTTAATTTACGATGATTACTTTCGTGTATTTATAATAAATTGTTGCTATGTCTTTCAAGAAACTATTGCCAGAATTAAAAGAGTTGATGATAAACAAAGGTATTGATGAGCCTACTTTATTTCAAAAAGCGGTTATACCCAAAGTGAAAAGCGGAGCAAACGTTTTCGGTATATCAAAAGTAGGAGAGGGCAAAACGACAGCGATGATGATTAGTGTTTTTCAAAAGTTAGGAATGAAGGCTGAAGGCGATAATCCAAGAGCAATTATTTTTGTAAAGGATAAAGATGCTGCTTTAAAGCTAGAAGAGAAGTTTAAGGCTTGGACTAAATATACAGATTTACGAGTGTATAGTGTTGTAGAAGAACATCATATTTATAACCAGAAAGATATGATTTATGTTGGAACCGATATTGTAATCGCTACCCCAAAACGGTTGAATAAGCTATATTTTCAAAATGGAATAAATTTAAATCAATTGCAGCTTTTAATAATAGAAGATGCTGAGTTTTTGAATGGTAATAGTTTGCTTACGGATATCAATAGAATTTCTGAAAGTTTAAATAAGTTACAACACTTAGTGTTTGCTAGTTCTATGAGTCCTAAATTACAAAAAATGAAAGACTTGTTTATGGTAAATAGTGTTACGGTTAAGTAGAGAAAGCTTTTTTTGTTTAATTTTAGAATTAAAATCAGTTTAAAAATGAGATTCTTAACAGTTATATTTTTAATCATTGTCTTTTTAGGGTGTAAAAAGGATAAATCTGTAGAAGTAATTGAGGTGGTAGTTCCAGAAGGAACATTAACTTATTGTGATACGGTTACTGTATCGTTTTCAACTCAAATTCAGCCTATTTTTATACAGAGTTGTGCAACTTCAGGTTGTCATGATGCTGCTTCTGGAGCTGCAGGTTATGTTTTAGAAAGTCATTCTCAATTGTCAGATGATAACATTATTAAAACTGCTTTTAAAACAATTAAGCATGACCCTAATGTATCTCCGATGCCTAAGTTTCAGGCTAAGTTAAATGATTCCTTAATTCAACAAATTCAATGTTGGATAGATCAAGGAAAGTTAGATAATTAAAAATAAATTAAGTCTTTTGCTTTTTCTTTTTGGCTGCTGGGAACAAGATATTATTCAGGATTAATCGATAACCAGGTGAGTTAGGGTGTAAGTTTAAATCCGTAGGAGGATCATTTACGTAGTGCCTATAGTCTTCTGGGTCGTGCCCACCATAAAAAGTACACTGTCCTTTGCCTAGTTCTCCGTGTATATAGCGGGCAGTTCCTAAAGCTTTATTTTCTCCCATTATCAAAACATTAGATTTAATAGTGTTTTTATGAAAGTCTGTAGTTTGTCCCATAAAACCATTAATTACATTGGTATGGTTTTGACAAAGTATAGTTGGTATAATATCCCACTTTGCCGAGAAATCAAATAATGTAAATTTGTCTTGTTGTTCTGGTACCTTATGGTCTGTTGTGGCGTCTATGTTAGAGAATTCATATTCAAGAGGATTGGTTACGAGCTTAAAATCTTTAAAAGCTAGTGTTTGCGAAAAGTCTAATTTTTTTTGAGCAGTAGGGTCTGCGGGATCACCGTCGTACATATAGTCACAAATGTCTAATCCCTGAGCTGCAAGAGCAATATCGTAAGAGTCTGTACCAGAACACATCGTAAATAAAAACCCTCCTCCTGCAGTGAATTCTTGTATGTTTTTAGCTACGCCTAACTTTAATTGACTTACTTTTTTAAAGCCTAATGTTTTAGCTCTTGCTTCTGTTTCTCTTTGTCTTTTTTGATACCAAGGAGCGTTTTTATAACTACGATAAAACTTGCCATACTGCCCTGTGAAGTCTTCATGGTGTAAGTGCAGCCAGTCGTATTCAGGTAGTTTTCCTTGTATTACCTCTGTATCATAAACTTCGTCATACGGAATTTCGGCATAAGTCAAAACCATAGTTACAGCATCATCCCAAGGTTGTTTTCCTTTCGGAGTATAAACAGCAATCTTTGGTGTTTTTTCCAATTTTACAATTTCTTGATTAACCTCAGGATCTGAAATTTGTTGTTTAATTTGATTGGCCTGAACATCAGCGATTAATTCGTAAGTGACCCCCCTTATAATGCATTCTTCTTCTATAGATTTATTTTGTTGTATTAAGAAACTTCCTCCTCTATAATTTAAAAGCCATTCTATTTCAATATCGTTTTGTAAGACCCAATAAGCAATTCCATAAGCCTTTAAGTGGTTTTTCTGGTTGGTTTCATCCATGGGGATAAGGATATAGCTCGCTTTTGCAATAAAACAAACACTAAGAATTAGTAAGAGTAAAATTTGTTTTTTCATATCGATGTTAGATCAAATACCGTGCTTAAAATGGGCTTTCTTCATTTCCAAAATCTTCAAAGTTGTCATCATTCATTTTAGAAGACATAATAAAAGTGCCAGATTCTTCATCAAAGTTCTCGTTCGGTAACAAAGGCATACCTCCCTCTCCACCAAAATCATTATCAAAAGCATCTAAATTATCAAACTTGGCAAACTTTCCAACAAATTTAAGACGTACATCTTCTAGTGATCCATTTCTATGCTTAGCAATTATTATTTCACCTTGACCAGCACAAGGAGTTTCATCTGGCCATGTTTCCATTTGATAGTATTCGGGTCTGTATATAAAAGAAACAATATCTGCATCCTGTTCTATCGCTCCAGATTCCCTTAGGTCAGAAAGCATCGGTCTTGTATCACCTCCTCTCGTTTCAACTGAACGGCTAAGCTGCGATAGTGCAATAATAGGAACATCCAACTCTTTTGCAATTTCTTTTATAGATCGAGAAATTGTACTAATTTCTTGTTCTCTATTCCCGCCGCTTCCACCAGCAGACATAAGCTGTAGATAGTCAATAATAACTAGGTTTATATCATGTTGTTGTTTTAGCCTTCTACATTTTGCTCTTAGTTCAAAAACAGATAAACCTGGCGTGTCATCTATAAAGATTGGAGCCTCAGCTAGCTTCTTTGTTTTTTCAAATAAATGGTTGAACTTTTCTTGCGTAAAATTTCCTTTTCGAATATCTTCTGCTGGTATTTCAGCCTCCCCAGAAATTAAACGATTTACAATTTGGAGCGAACTCATCTCTAGAGAGAAAATGGCAACGCCTTGGTTAAAATCTACAGCAACATTTCTAGCCATAGAAATAACAAATGCTGTTTTTCCCATTCCGGGTCTTGCTGCTAGTACAATCATGTCCGATCGTTGCCAACCAGAAGTTACTCTGTCCAGCGCTGCAAATCCAGTTGCAACACCGCTAACTCCATCATCTCTATTCATCGCAACCTCAATTTCTTCAGCCGCTTGTTGAATTAAAGTAGACATTTTATCGTAATTCTTTCGTATGTTTCCTTCTGCTACCGAGAATAGACCACTTTCAGCTTCATCTAAAAGTTCAAAAACGTCAGTTGTCTCATCATATGCTTTTTGAATCACTTTGCTAGATATGCCTATTAATTCTCTAAGGATGTATTTTTGAGCAATAATTCTAGCGTGAGATTCTGCATGAGCTGCCGATGCAACTCTGTTTGTTAATTGACTTATATAGTAAGGCCCTCCTGCTATTTCAAGTTCTCCTTTAGAACGTAGTTTTTGAGTTACTGTTAAAATGTCTATGGCTTCAGACTCTCCAAACAGTTCATAAATAGCTTCATAAATCTTTTGATGTGATTCTTTATAAAAACTTTCAGGTTTTAAAATGTCGATTACATCATTTACAGGTGATTTTTCTAACATCAAAGCTCCCAAAACAGCTTCTTCTAAATCAACTGCTTGAGGAGGTAGTTTACCTCCAAACGCGTTATTGTCTTTTTTTGGAATGGGTCTATTGTTAGACTGCTGAATGATATCTCCAATTGGTTTTGCCATAAAACAAAGTTAAGTTTTATAAATTAAAATCATAAAGTTTAATGTTTTGTTATTTTTTTAAAACTTTGTTTAAAAGTTATTTAGTTAAAAAACTAAAGTCTACTTTTGCCTCTCAAATAAAGTAAAAATAAATTTGTATGAATTATAATTTTAGTAAGGTCGTATTATTACTAGCGTTTAGTTTTTTAATTTGTAAATATAGAGCTCAGTTTTCCCCAAGCGGACAAATAGAGGTAGAGACTCCTTCTATTCTTTCAGGGTGTTCAAATGATACTATATTCTTTAATGTAACTAATACTTTAGGTCCTAGTTGTAATTTAGTAACTTCAACAGATTCTATTGAGGTAAAGGTTCAATTGCCTGACACAACTGTCTTAAAGTACACATCTGGTTCAGTGTTGTCTACATTTGGAAATGCTAACGAAGTGTCTTACATAGCAGGTGTTTTAACTTTTA
>CALDTD010000088.1 GCA_937924345.1 uncultured Flavobacteriales bacterium
TGTTCAGGGTAATTATGTTGGAACCTTTATTATTGCTAAAGACACAATGTTTAATCATCTTGTTGAAGTCTCTAGTATTAAGAAAAAAATATAACATTGAAAAGTGAAACAGATAAGTTTAGTTCTTTTTCTATTGAGTTAAATAAAGTTTCAGGAACTAAAGGAGATAAGTTACAGTACATATCAGCTGAAAACTTCGATTCAAATAATGGAGTAGTAAATATTATTGGAACCAATTTAAGTTATTATTCTGGTGATGAATCTAATTATATTTCATTTAACGTAGATAAAAAAATAAGCTATATGTACCAATTGAATTTATAAAAAAACGCTTTACAGAGAGTAATAAATTTTAATAGTTTATCGTTGTAACAACGAATTTAAAATATATTAAGATGAAAAATTTATGTAAAGTATCGGTAGTATTAATTTGTCTATTAGGTATTGTTAGTTGTAAAAAAAACGCAGCCAAATATGTTCAAGGAAGTTATGTTGGAACATTAATTATTGGATATGATACTACTTATAATCATCTAGTAGAAGTCTCTAGTGTTAAGAAAAAAAATATTACTTTAAAAAGCGAAACAGATAAGTTTAATTCATTTTCTGTTGATTTAAGGAAAGCTCAAGGAACTGAAGGTGGTGAGTTACGATACGATTCGGATAATAATTTTGATTCTAATCAAGGAATAGTAACAATTATCGGAAATAACTTAATTTATTCGTCAGGAGATGTACCTAATCATGTTGCTTATAAAGGAAATAAAAAATAAAACTTAAAAATAAGCATTCATAGTAGTTTGTGAGAATAAACTTTATGCATGCTTATTGTTTTTTGAATAAAAGCAACTGTTTAACTATTTTTTGCGTTATTTTTATTAAATAAATGTGTCATGTTGATATTGAATTTGATACTAATTTTAAATAGCTGAACCCAAAATTATTAAGTGTTTTTTAACATATCTATTTTTATTGTTTTCGACCATAACTATTTATGCGACACATATAGTTGGTGCAGAACTAACTTATAAATCCCTTGGAGGTGATCAGTATAGGGTTACTTTGAAAGTTTATAGAGATTGTAGTACTACTGGAAATCCAAATGGTACTGGCTTTGATCCCGCAGCTTCAATTGGTGTTTTTAATACTAATAACGAATTAGAATCTAGTTTTTCAATGACAAACCCTACTGTTTCCTCTTTACCTGTAATAGTTACTAATCCCTGTTTACAAGTCCCTCCAGTTATATGTACTGAAGAAGCTATATATGTTAGAGATGTTACATTAAGTGTGCCAACAGGAGGTTTAAACTTAGTTTATCAACGCTGCTGTAGAAATACTGTTATTCAAAATATTAATACACCAGAGGATATGGGGAGTACTTCAATAGCACATATACCTTCTCCGTCTTTAGCAATTAATAATAATGGAGCTCATTTTATAAATATTCCTCCCTTATTACTATGTAACGGAGATGCGCTTTCTTTTGATCATTCTGCTTTTGACCCTGACGGAGATGTTTTAGTATATGAATTATGCACACCGTGGCATGGTGCTAGTTCATCAAACCCTAGGCCTCAACCGCCTAATGCAGGTCCGTATTCTAATATAAGTTGGGCAGCTGGTTTTGGTGTTAACAATCAGATAAATGGAACACAAAACTTAGCTATTAATTCTTCTACTGGCGAATTAATTTGTACCCCAACTACAAATGGAGTTTATGTTGTAGGAATATGTGTAAAAGAATACAGAAATGGACAGTTAATTAACACTACTTTAAGAGATTTTCAATTTACAGTAGTAAGTTGTTCTTCAACTGTAATTTCTGCGGTTCCAGATCAGTCTGTTCAATGTGATGGTTTTACAATGGATTTTACAAACCAGAGTACCAATGGTAGTTTTTATCATTGGGATTTTGGTGTAACTGGGGTTCAAGATGATACATCAATTCTTGAAGAGCCTACTTATACCTACCCTGATACAGGTGTTTATGAAGTTACACTAATTGCTAACCCAGGATGGCCTTGTGCGGATACATCTAAAGCAAACTATCTTGTGCAATACCCAATTCAAGCGAATATTCAACCAATAGCTGGTCAATGTTTAAGAGGGAATAGCTTTGGTTTTGGAATTTCGGGTAATTTTACAAACTCTGTTTCTTTTGAATGGAGTTTCGATGATGCAGCTACGCCTAATTTTTCTACCAATCAATTTCCAACAAATATTACTTATGATGAAGATGGTTTGTATTCGATAACGGCAACTGTATTTGATAGAGGATGTGAAAGAGATTTCACAGTTGAACATTTGGTTTATCCTATGCCCGAAGCTATAATACCAACTATTGAAAATTGCAATGGATTAACAATAAATACAATTAATAATAGTACACAAGCAACAAAATTCGAGTGGGATTTTGGTGATTTATCGACAAGTTTAGATACCTCTAGTTTTAATACACCATCCTATACTTATCCAAATTCAGGAACTTATAATGTTTCTTTAATTGCTAGCAATGTTAATTGTGTAGATACAGCTTTTACTATTTATAAAGTCAAAGAGCCCATTAACCCAATGTTTAACTTTAATCTAAATCCGCAGTGTATTACCACCAATTCGTTTGATTTTTCTTTAAGTGGGAATTATACGAATGCTGCAACTTTTTCTTGGGATTTCGACGATAATTCTCTTCCATCGAATAGTACTTTAGAAAACCCCACTAATATTGTTTATACTGAAGAAGGATACTATCCAGTAACTGCAACAGTAGTTGATGAAGGATGCACAGCAGTTGTTGTTGATACTGCAAAAGTATTCCCTTCTCCTGATATTCAATTTTCGATTTCAGATACAATTGGCTGTATGCCATTGTCAATTAATTTTATTGATGAATCTATTGCCTGGGGTGATGTTGATTACCTTTGGGATTTTGGGAATGGAGTTACTTCTACAGTTCGCGAACCAATTTATACTTACGAAAACCCAGGAGTTTATGATGTTACCTTTAGTTTAACAACGAATGAAGGCTGTTTAGAAACGCTAAGAACTTCGAAATCAGGAGTAATTATAGTTTACCCCAGACCAGTTGCAGATTTTACTGTTACGCCCCAAGCAACTACGATTTACTTCCCAGAGGTTCAAATCTCAGATTTTTCTACAGGAGATATTGTTACCCAATTTTACGAGGTTGAAGGTAGCACATTAAATGGTGCTGATGTAACTTATAGTTTGCAAACTTCGGGAAATATTCCAATAAGACAAACTGTAATCAATGGTTTTGGATGTGACGATACATTGACAAAATTTGTTTATGTTGAGCCAGATGATGTAATGTATATACCTAATACATTTACTCCAAATAATGATGGTGTAAATGACTTTTTTAAACCTGTTTCTTTTGGTGTTTTGTCTTTTGAATTCTATGTTTTTAATCGTTGGGGAGATATTATTTACGAAGGGAACGAGTTTTCAACTGGTTGGGATGGGACAAATAAAAAAGGTAACATTGTCCAAGATGAAGCTTATACTTGGAAAATTCGCTATAAAGATCACGATAACAAATCGCAGAACTTAAACGGTCATGTTGTCCTCTTAAAATAGTATTAGTTTTTTGTTAAATTAGCCTTTCAATAAAACTTAAATTAATTAGCCATGAAATTATTTCTCATATTAATTATAATTAGCCTAGTTAATATATCAAATGCACAATTAATAGTAAGAGGCCCTTATCTTCAAAAAGTTTCTTCAAGTGGAATTATAATAAAATGGAGGACT
>CALDTD010000089.1 GCA_937924345.1 uncultured Flavobacteriales bacterium
ACGCAGGTGGATATAACGGAGCGCAACAAGATGTCGTTATTGGAGCCTTTTTAGCGGCATATACAGGACAAAACGTGAATCAAAAAAATATAAATCCTTTTAGAAAAATGCCATTACCAAATTGGAGAATTTCTTACGATGGTTTATCAAAAATTAAATGGATTCAAAAATATGTTAGAACGCTAACATTTACACATGCTTACCGCTCTAACTTTAATATGGGAAGCTACACGACTAACCTAGCATTTGATGAAAATAATAATGGAGCAACAGAACTAGATGCGGCGGGCAACTTTATTAGTGAAAGACAAATTATGAACGTTGCTATTACCGAGCAATTCTCTCCACTACTAGGAGCAAATCTAACATTGAAGAATGGAATAAAAGGAAAGTTAGAAATAAAAAAAGACAGAAATATAGCGCTTAGTTTAGCTAACAATCAGATTACGGAAATAAAAGGAAGTGAATTAGTAATAGGATCTGGTTATATATTTAAAAAACTTCAATTACCATTTAAATTCAATGGTAAAAAAATAGATCCAAGCGATTTAAATTTAGACTTAAGCATCTCTGTAAGAGATAACAAAACTGTAACACGAAAAATTATAGAAAACCAAAATCAGGCTACACAAGGGCAAAACATGATTTCTATAAAATTTAATGGGCAATACAACTTAAGTAAAAACCTAATGGTAAGAGCTTATTATGACCGAGTTGTTAATAAACCGGTAATATCTACCTCCTTTCCAACAGCTAACACTAAGGCTGGTTTTGCTCTGAGGTTTATGTTACAATAATGTAAAACATCCTAGCCAGATCTATTTTTATACTTAATTAACCAAAGTTTATCATATACTTAACACTATTTTAGTAAAAAACTCTTATTTTTACTTTTACAGTACCTTGATTTTAGTCAGGTATTAATAACTCATGAATTATGAAAAAATACATTACACTTTTAATTACATGTTTTTTACTTTTAATATTAAAAACATATAAGTCCCAAGATATATACTTGAGTGCCGCATCTGGAAATTGGAATACATTAGCAACTTGGAATCAAATTCAATTTTTTCCTGTTTTTAATATTGGACCTGCAACTTCGATACCAAACGCTGGAGATCAAGTCAATGTTCAAGATAACCATACGATAACTGTAACCGCACCAGAATCATGTGCTTTAATCAATATGGCAAGTACAAATAACCCTTCAAACTTGAATATAAATACTGGATCATCAATTACCTGCGACTCTATCACTATGAATCCAAATGCTGTAGGGACTTGCAATATTACAAATAATGGTAATATCACAGTTCTAAAAATTAATTTAAACACAAGTGCTTCAGGAGTTAGTTGCGGTATTAATAATAATGGAATAATGGTTGTTACCAATACTAATTTTTTCCATACTGCTGGAGGTTCCTCTATCAACTTAAATTCAGGAAGTAGATACACAACTAATATCATAACTGCCACAAACACTTCAGTAGCTGGTACAAGAATAGATTTATCTTCTGGTAATGGAATCTTAAGATTAAATGGAGATATAGCGGGACCAAGTTTAATTACAATAAGCGGGGGCAATGCTGGATCTCGAATCGAATACAGAGGAGCAGCTGCTCAAACCATTCAAGTATCTAACCCTAACTTTCAAGCACATGACATTAGAGTATCTAATACAGCTGGTGCTAGTTTAGATGCACCTATAACATTAACAAACGTTACAGGAGAATTAAGAACAACTGGATCGGGTATAATTAATCAAGCTGGTTTTGATATAAATTTACCAGAGCGTGTCTTTGTTTCTACAAATGGTACTTTTAATTCGAATGCCAATATTACGGTTGGAACAAACCTAGTAAATCAGGGAACCTTTAATCAATCTGCAGGAACAATTACAACAACAATAAACCTCTCTAATACAGGAACTTTTAATAAAACAGGTGGAGATATCATAACTGGAACCACATTTGTAAACGGAAGTACTTCTAATAGTTCATCAACTTTTAACCAATCGGCCGGAAACATAACAGTAGGGACTAACCTTACAAATAGAGCCATTATAAATCAAAATAATGGGGCAATGAATATAGGAGGTGTTTTTAATAATTTCTTAACTTATAATGCCAATGGAACAATTGACATAACAAGAAACTTTGTTAATCAAGCTGCTGGTACATTTACCTCTACAGGGTGTAATATAAATGTAGAAAGAAACTGGACAAACAATGGAACTTATACTTATGCTACGGGAGATATTGTTACACTAGATGGTGTAGGAGGAAATTCTGCTTTTGCTGGAACAACAGAATTTTATGAATTAAATGTTAACAAGACCGGTCGTAATGCTATTGCTGGAAATGACGATATAATAACAATTAGAAGTATTTTAGATGTTGATGCAGGAAACTTCAACGTTACTGGAACTGGCTCTGTAACATTATTGAGTGATGCAAGTGGAACAGCTCAATTAGACGAGTTAGAAACTGGTGCAAACTTTAACGGAAATCTTACTGTTCAACGTTTTTTAGGAATGAGTAATGATGGATGGAGAGAACTTACTTCTCCTGTCTCTGGCACAACTTTAGCCGATTGGCAAGATGATGGAATAATTTTAACAGGTTTTCCAGGTGCAGATTTTGACGGATCCAATTGGTACGCTTGGATAAATTCTTACACGTATGAACAAGCAAATGCAAACGGGGTAAAAGACGATGGATGGGTTTCAGCAACAAGCAATACAAATCCCACAACGTTTACTAACGGACACAGAATATATATTGGTACAGGATCAAACACATTATCTGTTACTGGCAATCCGATAAAAAAGGTTCAAGCAGCTACAATTACAAACGCAGGAACAGCATCAGATGACCAAAACGGATGGAACTTAATCGGAAACCCATACC
>CALDTD010000090.1 GCA_937924345.1 uncultured Flavobacteriales bacterium
AACAAAGTCTGAAAGAACTTAGAATTCAAGCGGAGGAAACTTCTTATGTTTATACCATTTATGTTGTTAGCGACTCAAATGAATTGTTGGGTACACTTTCTTTAAAAAGTTTTTTATATGCCAATAACGATACCAAAATAAAAGATCTTTATCGGTTAGACCCGATTGCCGTTACACCTGAGATGACTTCTGAAGAAGTTGCTCAACTTATGGAAAAATATGATTTGGTTGCAATACCTGTAGTTGACTTCGAAAATAAATTAGTCGGTAGGATTACTATAGATGATATTGTAGATGTTATAAAAGAAGAAGCTGAAAAAGATTTTCAGATGGCTAGTGGTATTTCTGAACGTGTAGATGATAAAGATTCTGTTTTAATTCTTACTAGAGCTCGGTTACCCTGGTTATTGGTAGGCTTAGTTGGAGGTATTTTAGGTTCTCTAGTCATTGGTAGCTTTGATGAACAACTAAAAGTTTTACCTGTTTTAGCATTTTTCATTCCGCTTATTGGTGCAATGGGTGGAAATGTTGGTGTACAATCTTCAGCAATTATTGTTCAAGCAATTGCTAATAATTCTTTATCCTTAGATTCTACTTACAAGAAAATTATTAAAGAATTAGGTGTTGCATTAATTAATGGAAGCATATTAGGAGTTTTAATCTTTGTTTACACGTTTGTAACAGGTGCTGATATAAAGTTAAGTTTTACAATTTCTCTTTCTCTTTTTTCAGTCATTGTGTTTGCTGGAGTATTCGGGACATTAATTCCTCTTATTTTAAACAAACGAAATATTGATCCTGCATTAGCAACTGGTCCATTTATTACGACTATGAATGATATTATTGGACAGCTAATTTATTTTTCGATTGCTTGGTTTTTCTTTTTTTAAATTATGAAAGTTGCAATATTAGACACAGTACATCCAATTATTTCGGAAAAGCTTTTAGAGCATAACTGTAATATTGATTTTCATTATAAAACAGATATTAAAGAATTTAAAAAAGTTATTCATCTGTATGAAGGGATAATTTTGAGAAGTCGCATAAAAATGAATGCTGATTTACTAAAATTAGCAACAAACTTAAAATTTATCGGGCGTCCAGGTGCAGGTTTAGAAAATATTGACTTGGATTTTTGTGAGAATAATAATATCAGTGTTTTTCGTTCACCAGAAGGTAATATGGATGCAGTTGGAGAACATGCATTAGGAATGCTTTTTTCTCTTTTTAACAACATTAATCGTGCAACACTTGAAGTTAAAAACGGCCTCTGGCTTCGTGAAGAAAACAGAGGGGTTGAACTTAAAGGTAAAACAGTTGGTATTCTTGGTTATGGTTTTATGGGAACTACTTTTGCAAAAAAACTGCAAGGATTGGACGTGAAGGTAATTGCATACGATAAGTATAAAAGTGGTTTTGGCAATTCGAACGTTTATGAGGTAACTTTAACTGAATTCTTTGAAGAAGCAGACGTTTTAAGTATTCATACACCACTAACTTTAGAAACGATAAACATGATTGATAAATCATTTATTAATCAGTTTAAAAAACCAATTTATATCATAAATACAGCTAGAGGTAAGGCTTTAGTGACGAAAGATGTTGTAGAATTAATACATTCTAAAAAAGTACTAGGAGTCTGCTTAGATGTATTAGAATATGAAAGTAGTAGCTTTGAGTTTTTAGATAAAAGTAATATACCTGAACCCTTAGAATATTTATTAAATAGTGATAAAGCAATAATAACTCCTCATATTGCAGGTTGGACCCATGAAGCAAAATATAAAATGGGGAAAGTTTTAGTCGATAAGATAATCAATGCTTTTTTCCTTTGTAAGTAGTGGTATTTCCACCTCCTAAGCCTCCGCTATACCTTACAAAAAAACACTATCATTCTTAAACTGAATAGTAAAGTACTTTTTGTGATTACCAACTTTATAAAAATTTTCACTTCTTACAGAATCAACAGGGATACTTTCTCCAAAAATATTTAAACTTTTTTTATTAGGCTCTACAACTAAAGTTTCGTTGTAAGAAGAATCATAAAACTGATTAAAACTATATGAGCTTATTTTAACATCACACTCATAACTACCAGATAGACTTTTAACTTTTGCTTTATCACAAGCAACTAGAAATAAACAACTGACTAAAAATAAGACTTTACCTAAAACCATTATATTTTCCTTTAAACCCTAATCTGTAACGTAAAAAGAACTCCATACCTCCAAGACCATTGGTAGCGATTGATAAAGAAGAGATATTAAAATCGTAAGCCGCACCAAATGATATACCTGCCCAGTTTAATCCTAGCTTCGTATAAAACGAATCTGAAGAGCGGTAATACAGCCCTATTAAAAACGATTTTTCATCAAAATAACCTGTAAATTTTGAGCTTTCTTGGAACATATACTTTAAATCAGCCCCAACAGCTACCGACCTATTCGGTCCTTGAAAAAACACATAAGCACTTGGATCAATATAGATTTTAGAACCCGAAATTCCATACTCCATAGATCCGTTTATTAAATATTTCCTGTATAGTTTCTCATCTGGATTAACAAACCCAACTCTTGGTCTTAAGATATGCGAAACAGAACCGCCAAGCGTTACCATTAAATTATCATTAACCTGTCCGTAATAGTAAACTCCTGAATTCAAATCAAACTTAATTAAACTTTGAGCAAAACTAGCCTCACCAGAAGGCTGTAAAACATTAAAGTTTTCACCCGACCATTGATTCCCCCAATTTAGCCTACTTAAATCT
>CALDTD010000091.1 GCA_937924345.1 uncultured Flavobacteriales bacterium
AGCATCAATTATAAATGACATTAATACGAAAAAAGAAGAGGTTGAATTAGCCCAAGTAGATTTATTGTCTTTGTTTGATGAAGAAATGCAAGCAGATATCCGAGGTCTATTCTTATCAAGTTATGATAAAACACCTAAAGAAAAGGAAGTTGTTGAACCAGCAATTTCTATTAATGAATTAACGTCTTCAACATTTAAGGCTCCAGAAGTTTTAAATACAAACATTGTAGTAATAAATAATGATAAAGAAAATAGTGTTTATTCTGATCGAAACCCAATTCCGCTTAACCCTGTAAATCCAAAAGGGTTAGTTTATAAAGTTCAAGTCGGAGCTTTCCGTAACCCAATTCCACAAAATTTATTTAAAGGGTTTGCCCCAATTAGTGCAGAAAAAATAAATGACGATATTACAAGATATAGAGTTGGCTATTTTGTTGATTTTGGTACTGCAAATGTGTCTAAAAATCAAATTAGACAGTTAGGCTATCCAGATGCGTTTGTAGTTGCTATTATAAATGGAAAACGAGTAAGTATGGCTGAAGCTAGAGCTTATAATGCTGGGGAAACTACAACAGAAATTACAAATGTTATCGCATCTAATCCAGAAGAAGAAAATACGACAATTCCTGAAGTAGCTGATAATACAATTGCTAGTAACGAAGTCGAAACGCAAGAAACAAACGAGGCTAACCAAGAAGAAGTTCCAGAGTATGTTCAAAATTTAGACGAAAATGCAGCAGAAGTAAATGCGGTTGAAAATATTAAAGGATTGTTTTATACTGTTCAAGTTGGAGCATTTTCTAAGGCAATACCTAAAACAGGAGCGTTTAATATCTCTCCATTAGTAACTAAGTATGTAAATGGATTGTATAAGTATACAACAGGTATTTATAAATCAGTTCAAGATGCAGATGGTAGAAAAGAAGAAGTAAGAGCAAAAGGAATTCCTGATGCATTTGTGATTGCATATAATAATGGTGAGCGTATTTCTCTAATAGAAGCAAATGAAATTATTCGTAAGCGCGGAAATGCTGCTTTTGCAACCAAAGCCGAAGGTACAAATCCTGCAGCAGAAGAAACTGATAATAACGATGCTTTAAATGATAATTCAATAGAGCAAACACCTGAGAAAAATGTTACGCCTAACTTTTCTAATGAAGTGCCTGAATTGAAAACTGAAAATACTGAAAGTGTTGAGTCTGAAAATGTAAATACAGAAATTGAAAACGAAAGTGAGGCAGTAATAAGTGAAGAAAAAACAAGTACGATTTCTACTTATGCAAAGCCAGATTATTTGTTATTTCAAAAGCAGGTTTCTGAACGTTACAATAACGCGTTAGAAAATGAAGGTTTAGATGAGCAGTTAGAACGCTTAGCAATTAGAACAAAAGAACTAGACAAAGAAATTACAGATAATATGCGTGATCTAGTTTCTGATATTCCAGAAAATCAAAAAGATATAATTAGTGAAAATGTAACTTGGTTAAGAAATGAAAAAGCAACTGTTTTAGCTAAAAAAGAAGAAGTAAAGACTAAGTTATTAGATGAAACAAAAGAGGAGTCTTCGGTCACAATAACCGAAACATCACCAATAGCTACAAAAGAAGAGATTGAAACAGAAGTTAATGAAGACCCAATAGTTGAAGAAGAAATAGTAAATGAAACAACTACAGATAATGAAGTTGAAACAGTAGTAATATCAGAGTTTTCTCGACCGACTTATCTAACAGGTTTAAAAAGTGAAGCATTTATTTTAGAGAATAATTTCGAAAATAATTCATTGAAAACTCAGCTAGAATTGATTGAAAATTGGAATGTAAAATTAGAAAGTGAGTTAACTAAAAATATTAAAGATTTAGTTTCTGATTATCCAGAAAGTCAAAAAAATATAATTAATAATAATGTTGCTTGGTTAAGGACAGAAAAGACAAAAAATGAAAATATACTTGCTTCAGTTAAGTCTAAAATAGCTAATGAGGAAACAAGTAACAACTTAGAAATTGAGAATAAATTTACTGATACAGAAGAAGAGTTGATTGTATCGGAATTTGCTGATCCAGTTTATTTAGATGGTTTAAAAGATGATGCATTAAGTTATGAAGCCGAATTGTTAACTCAGTCATTAACTCTGCAAGAAGCAAAAGTAGGAGAGTGGAAAGTAAAGGTAGAAAGAGAGATTTCTACAAATATGAAAGAATTAGTTTCTGATATTCCAGTAGGTCAGAAAGAAGTTATAAGTAATAATGTAAGTTGGTTAAGAGCTGAAAAGCAAAAAGCCGATAAGAAGTTATTAGCCATAAAAAATGAAATTGAAAAAGAAAGAATAGCAGATGTGATTGAAAGTCAACCGACTGAAGAAACAATAGAAGAAACTACAAATCCTCAAGAAATTGAGGAGGGAATAGTTGATGATAATACTTACTATATCGATTTAGGTATATATTATGGAACAGTTCCCACACCAATTGCCGAAGCACTATTAACGAATAAAAGTGCTAAAGTTAAACGGAATAAAATAAACAATTCTGCTACACAATATTACTGTGGTCAGTTTGGATCTAAAGAGGAAGTAACCAAAGTTTTAAACTCTTTTAAAGCAAAAGGAATTGAAGACGCAAATATTGTGACTATCGCTCCAGATCAAGAATTTATATTAATGGAAGAAGATAACTCTGCTTCACAAAATTCTTTAGATAGTTCGGTAAATGAAGTTGAAGCCGAAGAGCCAATTGTAGAAGAAGTTCCTACAGAAAATACAAAAACTCCTTCTGCGGTAAATACCAACTTAGTTTATCGTGTAGAGCTAGGTACATTTAATGGATCTATGCCAACTAGTACTGGAAAAGTATTTTTAGAACTTGGTTATTTAGGAATTGAAAAAGTTACCACAAATGGAAAAGAAATATATTATTGTGGAAAGGTAGATACTGAAGCCAAAGCAAGAGAATTACAGCAAAAGTTTATGGACAAAGAATTACCAGGAACTAAAGTTGTTGCTTTTTTAAGCAGTCGCAAGATTAGCCTTTCTGAGGCGAGGGGGTTGTAAGAAGATAACTTCTTATTTTTATAACAAGATAGTTTAAACTAGGTATTTCTTTCTCTAAAGCAAATACCAAAAGAAGTGAGACTAGTTCAGACTTTTATATTAGAAGATATTTTGTTAGGTATAATAGGATATATTTATAAGCTGGAATTAATATGAAAAATATAAAGTTACTGATATTATTAATATTAACAATTATTCTCTCTTGTCATTCGATTTCTTACTTAGATGATGAATATTCATATGATTATAATCACTTAGTTGGTATACTTGGAACTGGTGTGTTTTACTCAATTTTCTTGTTAGCAATTAGCAAGAAAAAAAGAAGCATTTTAAGCGTAATTTTGACTTATCTACTATTAAACTTATTGTGGTTTTTTTCATTATATGGTTCAATGCTATCATGGGGCTTGTTATGTCCGATATCTGGTTCTATCTCTGCTGGAATTATTGCACGCTATGTTATCTTTGAAAAAATTAGACCTAAAGAAATTATAAATTATATGATTTTAGGAGGATTAACTGTTCTAGCTGGTTTTATACTATTCTATATAGTGCCAATTCCATCTAATTATTTTGGTTCAAAAATGATCGGTATTATTGCGTTTTGGCAAATTTCTATTGGTGTAAAGACAATAAAAATGATTTCGGATAATTAATTACTAATACCAACAAGTTATATAGATCATAGAGTGCTCGGAAGTACTTTTCTCGTTTACGTTTGTAACGAGGATGTATCTACCTTTAGCATTTCTAATGCAGTTGAACTTTGATTTTAGCAAATAACTTCATATATAATAATGAAAATCTAAAGGTTTAATAATTCTTAAAATAATAAAATTACTTACAAAATAACCTTATGTCTTTTGTTGTACATTTGAAAGCGAATAATTAATATTTATGGATTCAAAAAATAAAAAAGTAACACGTGTTCCAGGAGAGTTAGTCCATACTAGAAATAGAGAGATTGAAGAATCGACGTTATCAATAATTTGTTATGATAAAGAATTTTTAGAGGTAAAAGAAGAAACTTCTTTAGAAGATGTTTTAGAAGATTTAGAAAATGAAGCTTATCAAAAACCTTCTTTTTGGTTAAATGTTTACGGTTTACAAGATATTGCTTTGATCGATAAAATTGGCAAAAAGCTAGGTGTTCATGCTCTAAGTTTAGAAGATGTTTTCAACGTGAGGCATCGACCAAAAATTGATTTTTATAAAGATTATACTTTCATCAGTTTAAAGATGATAGATATTCCTAACCCAGATGATTTAGAAAGTATTCGATACGAACAAATTAGTTTTTTTATATTTCCTCAAGGGCAAAATTTATTAACTATACAAGAGTATAAAGGCGATTTATTCAATTTAGTTAGAAAGAATATTAAAGAAGAAATAGGAAAGGTAAGAGCTTCTAAAGTAGATTATTTGTTGTATCGTTTAATCGATATAATTGTCGATCATTATTCATTTGTTACAGAAGTTTTAATGAATAGAATTGAGGAGCTAGAAACAGAAATTGGAGATGAAGCAAATCAAGCTATTGTTAATGAGGTTCAACAATTAAGAAGTAAAATTGTAAGGCTTAAAAAATCTGTTTTTCCTGTGAAAGAAGTTTTATTTCAGATTACAAAAGAAGATAATAACTTTTTGTCTCCGAAAATAGAGCCTCATTTTAACGATGTCAATGATCATATTGTTTCGATTATAGATAACATTAATAATCAAAAAGAAGCCCTAGCGAATCTAATGGTAATTTATCAAACAAACGTAAGTTTTAAAATGAACCAAGTTATGAGTGTGTTAACAGTACTCTCAGTAATTTTTATTCCGCTTACATTTATTTGTGGCCTTTACGGTATGAATTTTAAATACATGCCAGAATTAGACTGGGAATACGGTTACTTATATTTTTGGGGGTTAATTTTACTTGTACTTGGATTAAACTTATATATCTTTAAAAAGAAAAAGTGGTTGTGAAAATTAGAGTCTAGTATTAGTATAGAAAATAGTTTAATATTACTTTTAACAAGTGGATACATGTATTACAGCCATTGGATACTTTGTAACTGTTTAAAAAAATCTTTTGCTTGTATTTTATTACTAATATTTTCTAATGTAATTATCAACGCTAGATTTGATCGGACAATACCATAAACAAATAAAAGCGAACCATTTTTATTCAAGTAAGGTCTTGAATACCAGTTTTCTGATTTGCTTTCTGGACTAAATGTATCTAAAGGAAATGATTCCTTTACCATTTCATTATTTTCATAAGAGTTAATAATACTTTTTATTTTTTTATTCATTTCTTCTGTAACGACTTCTAAATTGGATGGATTATATTTATAAGAACTAAATATTGCAGAGATATTTTTATTCGTAGCTTCAGCTCTATTTTCGGTGTATGAAATTTTCCAATCTTTTGAGAATTCTATTCTATAAGAATCAGTTTCTATTGTTGGTTTTTTTTTAAATAGATTGAGCATTGATTAAAGCGTTTTGATAGATTAATAATAAGAACTAATATAGAGTTTAGAAATAAAACAGTTTCTACAAACTACGATTTTTATGAATAACCAATAAAAATCATTTCCTTTTTATGACATGTAATAGTTGGGTAAATAGAGGTTTTAAAGTAAGTGGATTGAAATCTTGTTTATGGACTTCCTTTGATTTACTGAATAAGTATAGGAAGTAAACTTTACATCTAAACTTTTTCTATAGTCGCTAATTTAATCCCTAAATATCCATATAGCACCGTCATAAGAGGACTAATTAAATTAAAAAAGCAATAGAAAAAGTATTCTCCAGTTGCAATTCCCAACACTGTAGATTGTGCCATTCCACAAGT